>NZ_JANSIH010000205.1:0-757 GCF_047462075.1 Synechococcus sp. R55.2 | reverse complement strand
GCCCCTGCCGTATCGATAACCGCGTTGGTAAAATCTCGCTCTTGCTTGAGGGATCCTTCTGCCTCTTCCCGCTCGGCAGTCTCCCGGCGGATGAGGAAGTAAACGGCGCTCAGAACCAGGTAAGTGAAAATCAGCCCCCCCAGGGCAACAAGATTGGTTCTCACCCAGGTTAACTGCAGTTCCTGATTGCGTTGCTCCAGAAGGCGATTCTCCTCCTGCTGCAGCACCCGAATCAACTCGACAATTTGCTCCATTAACCTTGGCCCTTCGCTGCTTTCTAGAGCTTCCTGAACGGCAGGTAGCCCCTCTTGCTCCAGCAGCAGCTCTAGGCGCTTCAGGCGCTCTTGCTGCAGGGGGTTGTCAGCAGTGAGCTCTTTCAACAAGCGCAGATGGGTGGAGGTGGCTTCAAGGCTGGCTTGGTACTCACTGAGATAGCGAGGATTATTGGTCAGAAGATAGCCACGTTTACCGGCTTCGGCGGCGCGGGTTTCCGCCAGCAATCCTTCCAAGTTTTGGATCACTTTTAGAGTGTGGGCCACTCGTTCTGTAAGCTGCGGCAGTTGAGAGGCATTCCGCTGAGCTGAGTAGGTGATCCCGCCCAAAAGCAAGGCAGCCAGGCCAAAACCGGCGGTAACTTTGAGGAGAAAGCGGTTTTTGCGGGCAGGTTTAGTATCCCCCGACTTAGGCAGCAGAGGCGTCTGAGCCAGTTCCCTCAAAGTACGGCGCAGCTCCAGTTGGGCCACCACCTGATGGGCCA
>NZ_JANSIH010000204.1:0-5866 GCF_047462075.1 Synechococcus sp. R55.2 | reverse complement strand
CATTTGCCAGATGACCAGCAGGGAGAGAATGCCCACACCGACCACCCCGGCCATTCGCGCCAGCGGTGCGGAGCCCAAACGAACGCCAGCGGGAAAGGTAGGACGCTTACGGCCCCCCAAGCGGCTGCGGCGGTAACGCTCCACATCCTGCAAACCGATCGCGCCAGCGGACCTTAGGCCCTGGACTCCGTCCCCCTGAGGGGAACGGTCTTGGGCACTAGAACTCTCATCCGCAAGAGCAGAGACGCCCGCCTTGGGGGTGCTCCGGTAGGAGGGCAAATCCGAGAGGCGCGGGGGTTCTGGCGGTGGCATCACTCCTCCCCGTTGCCAAGGGGTGGGGGGGCGCTGCAATTCTTGGGTTGGATTAGGGGGGCGCACGCCACCCACCACGGCAGGCAAATGAGGTGGGGGATGGGGGACTTGGGGAGAGAGCATCCCCGCCGGCGGATCCTCGCGGCTGGGCATTTCGTCCAGGTAAGCTTGCACTTGGGGGTTGTCGAAGTAGGCTTGCAACGTCGCTTGGGTGGCTTCCAGACCGCGAAATTCCGGGAACACCTCCTCCTGAAACCATTTTTCTGTGAAGCGGCACAGACCCGGCAGATGGTCGGGAGAACCGGCGGAGTGTTCTTCGATAAACTGCAAGGCCTCTACTTCTTGGGTGGAGCGCAGATGGGCGAGCGCGTCTTCGGTCTGCCCCAGCAACAGACTACAGATGGCCTGCTCCAGATGCACATCCTGCCGCTGCGCCAGACGAGCCAGGTAGCCGCGAGCACGCCGCACCAGAGCCGGGCGGTTTTCCAGATAACCTGCCGCCAGCAACACCTGCACGGCCAAGTAGGCGGCCACCATCGAGGGACGCTCAGCCTCCTGCTCGAACAGCTCTTGCTGTTCTTTGAGGGTGAGGTGGCGACGTACCCGTTGGATAAAGCGGAGGAAATCTTCGGTGCTGAGGCCAGAGCCATCCTGCCCCACCCCCTCGATGCCGCCCCGTTCGTCCAGCATGGCTTTGAGGAGAGCCAGTCCCTGCTGCCGCTCCCCATTCGCATCAGCGGTGCGGAGCACAAGAGTCTCTCTTCCGGCTGGGGCGGGAGCATGGGCCTCGTGGCTGAGGAGTTGCAAAATGCGATAGGGGCGCAGCTTGCCCAAATCGATGCGGATCTCCGCTTGCATCTGCGGAAAGGCCTGATACTCCTCCAGCTCCGCCAAGCCCGCCTGTAGGGAACGCGCCGCCTCTTCATAGGATCCCTGTTGCCAGGCTTCTCGACCCAGTTCCAGACGAGCGATGGCCCGCGCCAAAATGGCATCGGAACGAGCAGGGTGGCCCTGCTCCAGCATATGTTGAGCCAAGTCCAAGGCAGCTTGGTATTCTCCGGCTTCGCAATACAAGCACAGCACTCCCGGTAGGTGCGCCTCCTCCACCGTTAAGGTGGGATCCGCCGGCATGAGATGTTCGTCGTAGTTTCGCCGTGCCTCAGGGTTAAGCAGCACAGAAGCTGCCTCTTGGATCATTTGAGCGCGAGCTTCCACAGCCTGTGGCGAGAACTCCAGCAGCCAGGAGCGCTCGCCCGGCTTGAGATCGATTCGCTCCCGGTATGCCTGCTCAATCTGATGCTCATCTGCCCGTGCCGACAGCATCAAAACCCGATAATAGTCGAGGGGCACCCGCACCGTCATGGTTTTTGTCCGCGCTCTCCTGTTCGTGCCAGCGGGACGGAGTCCTTGGACAACTTACCCGCATCGACTTAACTGTAGTCCTTTTCGTGGGTAAAAGGGATCCCCCCTCGGGAATCGCTGCTCCGCCCCTACCAGTTCCAGCTACCCGGCTCTCCTTTGAAAGGGCCTACGACCTTTGAGGTGATCCAACCGCCGTAGAAATCTCCGGGTTGAGGCCGGACTCGTTCTCCACCTACCCGGCACTCCTGCACACGGCCTGGATAAAAGGCAAGGTAGTCGCGGATGGGCAAAAACGCCGGGCTGGGATCCGGATAGCTCCAGGCGGCATCTACAGCTGTTTGGGATCCGACCTGAACTGTCCAGTAGCAGGCAGCCCCTTTGAACTCACAGAAAGAGGTGCGAGAGCTGGGGCGGAGATACTGCAGTCGAACGTCGGTGGGGGGAATGTAGTAGGTGGGCGGGTGGCTGGTTTCCAGGACGCGGTAGCAACGGCGGCTTTGGGCAATGAGCTCGCCATTGAAGAGAACTTCCACCAGTTCTGTGGTGGGCTCCAGACGAGGTGGGCGCGGATAGTCCCAGACAGATTCTTGTCCTGGATGGGGAGAAATCGGTTGGGGAGACATGGGTCAATATCTTCAATATCTAAAGCAGACGGGTGGCCTCCAGCAGTTTGGCGTACCGGATCAGCAGCAAAGACTGTTGCTCCGGCAGCGGCTGAATAACCCCCTGCTGCTGCAGACGGCTCAGTACCGCCAGGGCTGTCTCCCGGCTAACTTGGCTGATATCGGCCAAATCCTGGGGGGGAGGGTAGACAATGCGCATCCCCTGGGGGGTCTTCTCGCCAAAAGCTTCCGCCAGTTGCACCAGCGTATGCACCACTCGCAGCGGGGGGCTCTGCTGGTCAAGATCCGCCTGCAAGTTGGCCAGGCGCAGGCGACGGGAGAGGCTGCAGGCCAGCTGGTAACACAGTTGCGGCTCCCGCAACATCAGCGCTTTGAAGGTTGCCGCCGGGATCCCGGCCACCCGCAGCGGGGTTAGGGCCAGCACATCTCGCGAGCGGGGAGCTTCGTCCAGTACCGCCATTTCCCCCACCCAAGCGCCCGGCCCCAGCAAGGCAAGGGTTTTGGTGCTGTCTTGCGCCCGCAAAGCCCGCCGCACCTTAGCCCAGCCGGCGAGGATCAGATAAACTACGCTGCCCCAGGCATCTTGCATGAAGAGGGCCTGTCCCGCCGGGATATCCCGCAGCTTGACCTGGGATCCCAGCCATTGCAAGGACGTTGCCGAAAGTTCGGCCAACATGGGTACCGCCTTGAGCTCGGAGAGGACGGCAACAGGAGCATCGGAAGTCATGCCGGGTCGGGGTTTTACCATACCGCAAGCCCACTGTAGCCCAGTTATCAACTCAAGAGCTATCCTGCAAAAGTGCTCCTGTGTCCACCGTCCTGCCATGTGCGCCAAGATCCAATGAGGAGGTGGTCTTGCCGGTATGGCCCTCAGAGCCTCTAGAGCTACCCTGCGGTTGAGGGTGGGGGGAACCCAAACTCTGCCATTTCGTCTGGGCAACAGAGGTTCTGTCTGGGAGGGGATCCCTCCGCTGTTGTTGTTAGAACTTATGGATGCCTATGGATGCTGCCCTCAGCGACATCAGTGGCCAGCGCTGGTCGGTCTTGGTGAAGAACGTGCCTGTGCGGCCCGAAAAGCTCGCTGATGTGGATCTGGTGCTGATCTGTCAGCAGGGATCCCAGCCCCATCGGGAGGCTTTTGCCGAGTTGATGCGTCGCCATCAGGCCCATGTGGACAAGGTGCTCTATCATCTTGCCCCGGACTGGCAGGACCGGCATGACTTGGCCCAGGAAGTTTGGATCCGGGCCTACCGCCACCTGAAACGCCTACAGGAGCCGGCAAAATTTCGCAGCTGGCTGGGGCGGATCGCCACCAACCTGTTTTACGACGAGCTGCGCAAGCGCAAACGACAGCAGCAGCCCCTTTCTCTGGATGCGCCGATTCAGATGCGGGATAGCGAGATGGAGTGGGAGCTGCCCAGCGAGAGCCCCAGTCCCCATGAGCACCTCGCCACCTGCGAGTTCTACGAGCGATTGCACCAAGCCGTCCGCGACCTGCCGCAGGCCTTTCGCCAGACAATCCTGCTGCGGGAAATTCAGGGGATGGCTTATGAGGAAATTGCCGAGATCACAGGGGTGTCTTTGGGCACTGTTAAGTCTCGCATTGCGCGCGCCCGCGCTCGCCTACAATCCACCCTAAAACCCTACCTTAATGGTGAATGACCATGGTTCGCGGCAACCCCAACCCCGACCCCAGGGATCCCCAGCAAGAGCTGCCGGTGGTGGATGAGCGCTTTGAACAGTTGAGCGCCTACTTGGATGGGGAATTGTCGTCTCAAGAGGCGCGGCAGGTGGAAGATTGGCTGGCCAGCGATCCCCAAGCGCGGCAACTGTACAGCCAACTGGCAGCTTTACAGGCCGGTTTGGCCAACCTCAAGGCCCCCACCTTGGATCCCATCCAGACGGAGCTGTTGATTAGCCGTGTGTTCGCTGAGCTGGATCGGCGGCCAATGCTCGACCTGGGCTGGCGGCGACGCAAGGGCACCCCTTGGGGACGAGTGGCAGCGGCTGTGGTGGCCTTGGCAGGGGCGGGCTGGGTGGGATGGCGTTGGTCTCATCCCCAGCCTTTGGTATCGCTGGAAGATCCGCCGGTGCGTGTGGCCATCGTGCCTGCCTCTGCTCGTGTTGCCCAACGCTATCTTTTCGAGCCGGGGCAAAAGCAAGATGCCTACTCGATTTTGTTTGAGACAATCCCCAACCGTGGATCTCGCCCCGCCAACGCGACCAGGGCCGAGGTGGGCTGGGAATGACCTGAGCAGGCTTGAGAAAGACTGAGGAGCGCAGGGTGGAAAAAGCAGTTCGCTGGGCTTGTGGGCTAGGAGTCTGCCTTTGGCTATGCAGTCTGGGATCCCTGTCGGCCCAGGCAGATCCCAGCAGTAGCCATCTGGCAACGCCGTCCGCGCCGGCGGGACGGAGTCCGAAGCAGTTGCACTCCTCTCCCAGTGGACAGGAGCCTGCCCCCCAGCCCACAAACCTGCCTTCACCCGGATCCCGTCTCACCCCTGCCCCCGATCAAAACCAATGGGCCCCTCCCAAGACGGAGCTATCGCCCTTTCCGGACTTCCCCCTCCTCAAGGAGTTGGATCCGCCCCCGCCAAGCTTGGCCGACCTGGGCATCCATTGGGATCGCCTGGCCCTGCTGCCGGATCCCGAGCTGGCAGAGGAAATGGATGTGGAGTTCAGCCGCCGTCTAGCCCGCCTAAACCGGCAAATTGCCGACCAACAAGAGCGCCTCTACCGCCTTTTGCAAACCTGGGACTCCGACGAGGCCGATATCCGCCAAATTCAGGCCCAACTGAGCCAGTTGCGGACAGAACGGGATCGCCTAGCTCTGGAACACCTGTTGATGCTGCGGCAGCTGCAAGAGAACTTCGCCCTACCTCTACCCGACCGCTCTGCTGCCAGCCCTCCCTGAGGAGTCCTTGGGTTCGGGTTATGATTCTGAGGGAGGGGCAGACGCAACCACCAACGGAGCTGAGGGATGGCCAAAGTGCCCAGCAACCCAGAAATTGAGCAATTGGCCGCTGCCATTGGCAAGGAAGTTTACATCGATGTGGCCCGCTGGCATCTTTACCTGCGCGATGCCCACCTGCATACCCTTTTGGCGGAGCGACTGGCACCCCAGGTGATGGCAGGCAAGGTGGATGAGGACGCCGTCACAGAGATCTTGCAAGGGATCCCGGTGAAAGTGGGGGGTGGGCGCAAAGAATTGCCCCTGGCCGATCTCCTGCCGATGCAAAGCCTGCTTAACCTGCTGGATGTGCTGGAGGAGTTCAGCCGCAAATGGGCCCAATAGAGAAAGGTAGAGCGGTGCATCATCAGTCTAAACCTATGCGGCCTGGCCCCTGGCTCAAGCTCGGCAGCCTTATTCCGCTGCTCTGGCTGTTGTCGGCTTGCCAGGGAACCGAGTGGGGAGAACGGCTGGAGCGCGCTGTACGCCCAGTGGGCCCGCCCACAGCCCAACCTGAGCTGCCGGCATCTCCCTCGCCTCAACCTTCGCCGGGATCCATCCCACCCTCTATCTCGATCCCCACTGCTCCCGCCCCCTCTTCACCTCTGCCCAGCCAGGA
>NZ_JANSIH010000203.1:0-5873 GCF_047462075.1 Synechococcus sp. R55.2 | reverse complement strand
ACCTAGAGGCCCAGCCGGGCGATACGGTGGTTATTGACGGCAAAGGCCATGAGGACTACCTGATCCTGGGCTCCGAGAAGATTCACTTGGACGACCGGGAATAAGCCCGCGCCGCCCTGGCCCTGAGGGAAAAAAGCCGGGGGTGAGGCTAACGGGAGCGGTGCTGCAGCATCAGCTCCACGAACTCGCGGAAGAGGTGATCGGCGTCGTGGGGGCCGGGGCTGGCCTCCGGGTGATACTGCACAGAAAACAGGGGCAGGTGACGGTGGCGGATCCCGGCTACGGTGTGGTCATTCAAGTTGAGGTAGCTGATCGTGACCTCATCGGCAGGGATCGAGTCGGCATCCACCGCAAACCCGTGGTTTTGGCTGGTGATCTCCACTTGCTTGTCCAGCCCACAGGGATGGTTGAGGCCGCGGTGGCCAAACTTGAGCTTGTAGGTGGATCCCCCTAGGGCCAAACTGAGAATCTGATGGCCCAGGCAGATCCCAAATAGGGGCTTCCCGGTTTGCAGCAGCGCTTGCGTGGTGCGGATGGCAGTCGTCTCAGCGGCGGGATCCCCTGGCCCATTGGAGAGGAAGATCCCATCGGGGTTGTAACTCAAAATCTGCTCCGGGCTGGCATTGGCCGGCAACACCATCACCCGACAGCCATAGCGGGTAAGGCGGCGCAGAATGTTGCGCTTAACGCCGAAATCCAAGGCCACCACCCGCAGGGGCGGCTCCGGGATCGGGATCCCTTGGCTGCGCCCATAGTCCCAATCGGCAGGCGTAGGCTCCAGCCACTCGTAGGGTTGGGGAGTAGTAACTTCCGCCACCAAGCTCAACCCCTGCATGGAAGGAGCCTGGCGCACCCGCTCCAACAAAACCTGGGGATCCAAAGTCTCCGTGGAAAGGGCCCCGTTCATCACCCCCTGAGAGCGCAGCCGCCGTGCCAAAGCCCGCGTATCTACCCCAGCAATGGCCGGGATCCCATATCGTTGCAGGTATTCGGGGAGGGTGGATGTAGCCCGCCAGGAGCTGACCATGCGAGACACATTGCGGGCAATCACCCCTGCTACTTGGGGCCGAGCCGATTCTTCGTCCAGCTCATTCACTCCGGTATTTCCCAGCTCAGGGCAGGTGAAAGTAATGATCTGCCCCCGGTAGCTGGGATCGGTGATCACCTCCTGGTAGCCGGTCATGCCCGTGTTAAACACCACCTCGCCCACCGCCGTGCCCGGCGCCCCAAAAGACCAGCCGGAGAAAGCAGTGCCATCCGCCAGCACCAGCAAAGCAGGCTGACGAGATTGCCTAGGAAAGCTTTTTTCCTGAAGGATTGGGGAAGAAGGGGCCATGCGCTACCCAAAAACATCGGCCTGACCATCCTACCCTCTTTCAAGAAGGTTGCAAGCCTGGCTAGTCTTCTGCATCTGTTCTGCTTGCACAAGCCGGGTCGTTGTCCTTGCGGATAGTGCCTATCAAGGTGCTCACCACCACGCAGCGGTTTTCTCCCTGAGAGTAGGTGCTGCTGACCACAAAGCGACCCAGTTGACGGGCGCGGCCATCGGATTCAAAAACCGCCCTTCCGTCATTGAAGGTGTTGGCTACAGTTACAAAATTGTTCAGGCGTAGCCGCTGACAGGGGGTAGGTTCATCGCAGAGGCCCTCCTCATCCTGGATAACCAGAGTCGGCACGTTTGGCTCTGAATTGTCCACCCCCACCACCCAAGCTCGGCCCAGGAGAGAAGCCCTGGCGTTGGTGCGGGCGGTGCGCAAGGCTCGCTCCACCCTGTTCTGCGCATCCTCAAGCTGGATCCGCGCCCAGATGTTGATCCCAGAGGGAACGGCCAGCACAGCCAAGATGCCGATGATGACAATAACCGCCAAGACTTCTATCAGCGTAAAGCCCCTTGTCTGGGCAGGTGCAATCCGTCTAGATCCGCTCACCGAGGCCAGCATAGGCAGGGATCCCCCCTCCGAATAAGTCACATAGGCTTGACTAGGCTTGACGATTAAACACACCACGGGCCAAAACTTGAGTTTGCATCGCCGTCAAGTACCGCGACACCTGTTCCGCATCGACACTCGTCGCATCTTGAATGTAGCGCCGGAACAAACCAGGGTTGGAGCGTTCCATAGCGGTTGCTGTAATGTTCACAATCACATCTTGGGGAAGGCTCGCAGAGGCACCGCGCCGGACACAGACATAAAAACCCACATCGTTCTGATTGACCCCCAACCCCGAGAAGGTAACCCCGTTGGGTCGGCCTCCTCCAAAGGCATAGCCCTGTGGGCAAGGGGGAGCAACCTGGGGGCTGTCCTGCCGGCTGCTGAAGATGTTGGAGACCAGAGTTACCAGTCGATTACCTTGATTGCCTGCCCCAGCAATGGGAGTTTGGCGAGCCCTAGCTTGCTCAGAGGGCCAAACCAGAAAGCCTTCCCGGAAGGGATCCGGATCCTCGACAAAAAATCGGCTGCGCTCAGTGCATGTGTCATTAAGAGGTTGCAACTCAAACCTAGCAATGCGCGCATTACCCTCCCAGGGGGTGCTGCCGTCTGGGTTACCGGCGTTGTTGTAGTTGCGCTGCAAGTAATACACAACCAAGGTGTAGATGTTGCGGCGGCTGCGAATGTTTTCCCAATCAGATTGGGAAATGCCTGAAGGTCTTTCCTTCAAAGTTACTCGGCCTTCTCGGATTTGTTGCAACGTCGGAGGGCCTTGATAGCAATCGCGTGGGATCGGATTCAGCTTCCAAAAAGCGACAACCGGAACGGCACCATCGGGGCGGCGAATCCATCCAGGAGTGTAAAGCCGCTCAATGAGATCCGGCGTTCCATTACCGTTGGGCTGTTCCGCATCGTTGTAAATGTAGAGAGCTTCCGCCAGATCCTGCTGAATATACCGCATGGCTTGCGTCAGCTCCGCCTGCACTTGGGTGCGCCCTGTCTCTTCCCGATCCACCCGCATGGTTTCGATGACGATCATGCCCGTGGCCAGCAGAAAGATCGAAGCCATCAGCAGCGCAGCCAGCAGCTCAATGAGGGTAAACCCCGCACTCTGATTAACCCTCCGGCGTAAGACCTTGAACATAGGGAAACACCACTACCTTATATCTTGTAAATCCAGAGAGGGATCCTGCCAATCCGCCTCAGGGCAATGAGCTAGGGGCTGCCGGGCAGAGGAAATGCCTCACAGTTGCTGGCTGGGATCCCACCCCTGGCTCGAACGTCGGCCAAAACGGCGCGGCAAACATCCCCCAAATTGGCAGCCAGGTTGACTTCCACAATCGAGCTGGCCATGGGAAAGAGCCACACATCGGCATTGGCCAAGTTCTGATTGGCGGAGACCGACTCGGTTCGCAACCCAGGAAGGGCCTGTCGGGTCGCTGGGTCAAAAGAAAAGCGGTGGTAAACCCTCACCCCTATCAGGAAGGTGCAGGGAACCCCCGCAATCACGGTGTTGTTGCGTCGGTCAATACAATCTCCACCACCACTGCGAAAGGTTTGAATGACATATTCTTCAGGGTTGCGTCCTGGCAACTGAATTTGAGCCAAGCGAATCGAATAATTGTCCCCGTTAGTATCCATAGTGGCCGGTGCTGGGGTACTTGCCAGGGGATTCGCTCCAACTCTGGGCAGACGGGCCAACTGAGCCGGGTTCTGAAAGGCAACTGGGTTAGCGGCCAGCTCCAGGTCAACCAGCGTGCGGATCCGATCCACCTCGGCCTGGGCCAGTTGATTGGCTACCTCCACGCGCTCGGTCATGGCCCGCCGATAGGCAACCAAGGTAAGGGCAGGGGCAAGGGCAGTCATGGCAATAGCCACGATAATCACGGAGGCCAAGACCTCTATGAGAGTGAAGCCCTCTGCTTCCAATTGCTGCCGCAAAAGCCGCCACTTTTTCATATCCCCTCCCGTGTTTGCCTGCTGCCCCTACTTTGAATTTACCCCCAGCTTGGGAAGTCAATATCAGTTGAAGTCACTGCAACCTCCAATCTGAGCAGCAGCCTGTAGAGGAACACCTGGCTGCTGTTGCAAGGCACAGCGCAGCCGCCGCACATACGGATCCTGAGGATCCAGCTCTCGCAAGAACTCGGTGCGGGTATTGGAGGGGAATTGGAAGCGGGCCGACACCGCGCTGGGACGACGGGCAATTTGCAGACCCACGTCGTAGCCGAAGCGGCGGTTGGGTGGGTAGTAGTAGTCGTAGCCCCGCACAAAGGTTGGATCGTCTACCAGACCGGGTGGCTCAAAGCTGTGCTGCAGGAAGGGGCCGGTAGCATAGGTGCTGTAGTTGAGCTGGATCATCGAGCCGCTGAAAAAGAGGTTGACATCTCTCCACAGCTCGTTGAGGCGCAGGAAGTTGTGCATGCCCCCGCCCGTCTGATCCAGCCGAGACGGGATCACACCGCTGATGGCAATGGCATTTACCCGCGTTTCCCTGGCCGGCTGGAGCTGCCGGTTTTGGGTGCCGTTGTCGTTGCGGCGGCGCTGGTTCAAGTCGGCTGCGGCTGGGGCCAGCTCCTGGAAGCGCGGGATCGGAATGGGCCGACGGGTCACCTCGTCCAGGATCACCCCCAGCACGGGGTTGCTGCCTGCAAAGCCGGTGGTGGGTTGATTGATGCTGAGAGTGTACGGCTCCACATCCACCCAGACCAGGCCATCGCCATCGCCGCCGTTACGGTCGATCTGAACCTGGATGGTGTTGCCGTTGGGCTTGACGTAGAAGCAGAGGCCATTGCGAATATCTTCACTGCCCTTGTGGTTAATGTAGTATCCGTCCGCATACTTGGACGCGGGAGTGTAGGCTTGGGTCGCGGCGCTTTTGTTGACGCGGGCGTAAGGGTTGAGCGCCATCTGGGGTTGGATCTCTAGCTCTGGCCGATCCGGCAAGTCTAACCCAAACAGTGGATCCCGCTCCAAAACATTTGAAGGCTCCTCCAGATCCCAAATGCCATTCTTGTTGAGATCCTCGAAGGTAGGATCGGCACCTTTAGGAGAGGTACGCAGAGTGCTGGGTCGGCTGTCACCGGTGTAGGCGGTGTACTTGAAGCGGTCGTTGAAGTTGGGGCGAAATACCCCCGGCACCCAGAAGCCACCGTCTGAGGGAGTGACCTGTTCATCGCCACAGCGAATTTCTCCGTCCTTGTTGAGCAGTTGCCGCCGCAGTTGCCGGGCCCAGTCATCGGTACCCACAGCAGGAGTTCCAGAAATCTTGGAGCTGGTCTTCTCAGCAGGGCGGATGCCAGGCTCCTTGCTAGGATTTGCAATCTGAGAGGGCAAGTTGCCCTTCAGGCCATTGCGGGCGGCATAAGCTGGCTCGCCAAACATCCAGTTAAAGGCCGCTTGCAAAGCTTCGGCAGGGCTGGGCCACTTGGGCAGCTTGGGCACCCCTGCTTTCACTTCCAGCACCGGGGAAAGCTCCGGCTGCAGAGCGATCGTCACGCCTTCGGCAGAAGCCGCGGCCACCATGTTCACGCCAATGGTCTCTGGCTCCGGATCCGCTTGGATTTCCCAGACGGGGCGCAAATCCACCGTGTTGGGCTTGGCCGCCATCCACTCGCCCAAGGGGCTCTCGCCGGGAGCCTCGGGCGCAAAGGTACCTGGCCCGCAGGGAGGGCCTTGACAGTTCAAAGATTGCGTCTCCGTTTTGGTGGCCGGGCAACTTGGGCTGCTGGTGGCGTCAATCCGGTTGCCTATCCGGGTTTGGGTAACCGTTTTGGTTTGGCCGCAGGAAACGCTGACCTGGCTGCAATCGGGTGGCGACCAAGGCCCCCAATTGTAGTTGCAGGTCTGCGGGCAGTTGACCGTCTGGGATTGCGTCTCGGTGTAGCTGGTTCCGCAAACTGCCACTGTGCAGGTGCGGCTGCGAGTTTGGGTGACATGGTGCCA
>NZ_JANSIH010000202.1:0-51402 GCF_047462075.1 Synechococcus sp. R55.2 | reverse complement strand
GTGCGTGGCTGATGGTCTGACCTGACGGCTTGACAAAAGCAGACGATCCCCTGGCCAATGCCGGGGGGTCTTTTTCTTTTTTTCTGCAGCAATCTTGCCTGGAGCTTTTCTGGGGTTAAATTGGGGCCATTGCCTCTGTGACTTAGGAACATGGCAATTATTTCTTCTCGAGATGCAGGCCAGAACGCTGAGAGCCCCAAGCGGCGGCAGCAAAAGTCTTCAGCCTGGAGAAAAGAAAGCGAGGAGTTGAGCCTTGCCGGGGAAAGGGAAGCGGATCCCTCTGCCCTGTTGCAGCCGCAAGCCCACCTCGGTGAAGCCCAGGAAGAATCGCTTCGCCCGCGCACTCTGGCGGAATACATCGGCCAGACGGAACTTAAGGAAGTGCTTTCCATTGCCATTGCAGCGGCCCGCGCTCGCCAAGAGCCTCTGGATCACCTGCTGTTCTACGGCCCGCCTGGTCTAGGCAAAACCACGGTGGCAGCAGTGCTGGCGGCAGAAATGGGATCCCAGTTCTACATGACCACCGCGCCGGCTTTGGAGAGCCCCCGCGACATTGCCGGGTATTTGGTGCGCTTGAAGCGGGGGGATGTGTTGTTTATTGACGAGATCCACCGCCTGCCCAAGGTTACAGAAGAATTGCTCTATCCGGCGATGGAGGATTTTCGTCTTGATATCACCATTGGCAAAGGTCGCTCTGCCCGCATCACCTCTCTGCCCTTGGAACGCTTTACCCTCATCGGGGCCACAACCCGCATTGGCGCCCTCACTTCTCCGCTGCGGGATCGCTTTGGCCATGTGCAACGGCTGCGCTTTTACGAGCCTCACGAGCTGGTGCAGATCGTGCTGCGCACGGCTCGCCTCTTGAATGTCTCCACCGATCCAGAAGGGGCTGCAGAGATCGCCCGCCGTTCTCGGGGCACACCCCGCATTGCCAACCGCCTGTTCAAGCGGGTGCGAGATTACGCCCAGGTGCGAGGGGACGGCCACATTAGCCGAGAAGTGGCAGCAGCCGCTCTGGAGCTGTTCCAGGTGGATCCTATGGGGCTGGATTGGACAGATCGCAAGCTTCTGACGGTGCTGGTGGAGCAGTTCGGTGGAGGGCCGGTTGGCTTGGAGACGATGGCCGCGGTGACGGGTGAGGATCCCCAAACCATTGAAGAAGTGTATGAGCCTTATCTGTTGCAGATCGGCTACTTGCAGCGTACACCCCGTGGCCGAGTGGTCACTCCCGCTGCGCTACGGCATTTGGGCTATGAAGCCCAATCCCCCCTGCCTTTGTGGAGCTAACTCGTCTCTCCCCTCACCCCCGACCCCTCTCTCACAAGAAAGAGAGCAGTTGAGAGCCCCATCTAGCTACGGTCATTGCCCACAGGGCTGAAGCTGGGCACCACCAGCTCGCGGTTTTGCTTGGTGAGACGACCGTACAGCTCCTGGGTGTTGGGGAAGTTGGCCGCCGGCAAGGTGGGGAAGCGGCGATAGGGCACCGTGTCTTCGCCGAAGAGATCCCGATATTCCTGGGTGTTCAGCAAAGCGCGCACAAAGGCTTTCACCCCCTGGGTGGCCAAGATCTGGTTGTACTTGCGGATCTCCTGCTGATTGAGGGGCGCACGGCCCAGAAAGTGCTTGGTGCCCAGCTCGATCACCTTGGTATTGGGATAGGGGGCATAGAACTCGGAGCGGTACAGCTCTGAACACCCCAGCGCCTCGATGAACTCCTTGACGGTGATCTCGCCGTTGCGCAGCTTGGACTCGGCGGAGCTGAGCTCGGCACTGATGTTGTAGATGTCCATATCCCGCTCGAAGACCTGCCGATAGGCGGCGCGGATGAGGTTGTTCACTTCCGCTTTGTTGGCCAGGCTGGTGAGCTTGAAGATGGGGATCTCTTGGCGTACCTTGGGCACCCCCTGCTGAGCCCGCCGCTGGATTTCCAGCTCGCCGGAAGGCATGTCCTGGGGCTGGCCCAACTTGACAAATAGCGGAATGTCCTCGTCGGTGCGAATGGGCTTGGTCACTGCCATGTCGGTGGAGCCGGGGCGCATCCGCCGCAGCGCCAGGCCGCCGGGGGTGAGGTAGCGCTCGTAGGGCACGATATCTTCCCCGAAGACCCGCTGGTACTCCTCGCCGTCCAAGATGGCATCCACCACCGCGTAGAACCCCTGCTTGGAGGCAATGTCAAACAGGCGGTTCATCTCTTGCCGTCCGTAGGTGGGTCGGCCCAGTAGCTTGCGGTGGATGAACTCGATGGCTTTGCAGACATACAAGCTGGACCAGTACTTGTTGCGGAAGAGATCCGACTTGGCCAGTTGGCGCACAAACTCTTTGACGGGAATTTCCCCCGACTCCAGCTTGATCTCCCAGCGGGTCAGCCGTTGGCCTTCGTAGGGCACATAGCCGTATACCTGTTGGTAGCAGGCGCGGATCACCGCCTGGGTGGATCCCTCGCTGCCGACAATGCCGGCCCGCACCCCCAGCCGTCGGCTGCGATCTCCCGGAGTCTGGGTGAGCTTGAAAACCTTCGGGCCAAGGCTGCCGGGATCCCCTGCTGCTCTGGGATTGGTGCGCTCGTTGGTGAGGGCAAAGCCGCGCCGGATGAGGATGCGCTTGACATCTTTGTTGAAGGGAGCAGGGCGGGCGCTGAGGGAACGGGTTTCCTTGGGGAAGATGGCCCCAAATTGGATCTCTAGCGGGTCATTGCCGGAGCCATAGGCATGCTGATCCGGCAGGGGCCGGTTGTAGCGGGCAAAGAGGGTAATGAACTGGGGCACCTTGCGGCGGGGGGCAGCGTAGTTGTAGAGGTCGAATTTGGCCCCCCAGTTGGCGCTGGTTTGCGCTTCTACCCCCAGCTTGCGCAGGTAGGGTACCGTCTCTTCGCCGAAGTAGTCTCCGTACTCGCGGCTATCCACCAGGGCGTCCACCAGGCCGGCCAGGCCCTTGCTGGAGATGATGGAGAAGTAGGTCTGCACTTCCTCGCGGGTTTCGGGAGCCCGCCCCAGGAAGTGGCGGAAGGCCAGCTCCACGACGCGGCTGTTGATGTAAGGCTCGTAGAACTGCTTGCGATACAGCTCCGATTTGCCCAGGCGGCGAATGAACTCCTTCATGGAGATCTCGCCGTTTTTCACCTTCGACTCCAGGTCGGAAAGCTTGAGGCCGTAGGCGCGGCGGATATCCCGCTCAAACACCTGTCGATAGGCGGCCTTGATGACTTCTTCTTTCTCGGCGTTGGACAGCCCCGGCTTCATGGCAAAAACGGGAACTTTTTCGGCAGCCAAGTTGTAAACCTGGGGTAGCTGCAGCCCTTGCAGAGGGATCCCGTCGGCGGTGCTGGCATTGCGCTGCCGCAGCTTGTCGGAAGGGGCGGGGGCGATGAACTCGCTCAGCAAAACATCGAAGTATTGGTTGATGATGGCAACCGCTTCGGCATCTTTGCGGAAGTAGCCAGCCGCTGCCCGCTTCATCTCTTGAATGGCGACAATGGTGGCCTCGGCGGAGCAGGCGTTTTCGATGATCTCCCGCAGGCCGCGGGTGTTGACGGCGATGATACTGGGATCCCCGGCCACCAAAGCGTAGGTGACGTAGCGCAAAAACCAGCTCAGATCCCGCAGCGATTTGCGCATGTTGGCAGCTCCGTAGCGGGAGATGTTGATGGGGCGGAAATTGGGGGGAATCTCCACGCCGCTGGCGCTGAAGATGTTGCGGATGGCCTCGATGAATCCGCCGGTGGATTCCACGTAGAAGGCAGTACCCAGCTTGAAGGCTTCTTTCTCGTCTTGGGTCGCTTCTGGCCGCTCCAGATAGGCCATGGGCGAGCCCCCTGTGAAGATGCGGTTGGCTGCCCGGCTGACGATGATTTCCGAATTGGCCGCAATGACCTCGGCAATCTCTAGCCGTTTCAGGCCGCTGGAGAAAAAGTCCTCGAGGCGATCCAGCTCGGTGCGTCCCAGATAGCGATCCTGCTGTTCCGCCTGGGAGATGGTCGATACAGGCACGGTTTGGTAGAGACGGGGGTTGGAAACGACTGCGCCAGCGGATACGTTGATACCCATCGATCTTTTAAACTCCGTTTTGATCGAAAAAACTGCCGACAAAGGCCGAGGACAGTGCCATCGAAGGGGGTGAAGAGGCTGACCCACGACTGGAGGAGCATCCCTCTTTGAGCTGAGAAGGATCGCTGTCCGATCCCTGAGGGGGAAGCCAAGCCTAGAATACTAGGGGCACGGGCCCAGAGTGGGGAGGTTGTTGCAGTTTGTAACACTGTTTCTCATCCACAAAGACATGGCTCTCAACCCAGCTCTACCCTCCCATCTGTTGTCTTCCGCTTTTCTCCTTGAGGATTGGGAGCAGGGACATTACGAACGCGTTACCCAGGTTTTACAGCAACAGCTCGAGCAGGGATCCCCCTCTCCAGAGCTGTATTGGGAGCTGGGAGTCGCCTATCTCCTGCTGGGTCGGGAACTGGAGGCGCAGCTGGTGTGGCAAGAGGGCTTGGCGATGCTGCAAGCGGGGGGGGTGGCCGAATCCGAGGCCGTCTACCACCTGCTGAGGAGCTTGCAGGCTTTGGCGGAAAGCCTGTGGGAGAAGGGCCATTGGCCGCAGGCAGCAGCTCTGTATCGGCAGCTTCTGGAGTTGGGGGATGGGCTTTCTGGGCTGGAGCTGTCTTCTGGCCAGGCTTTGGCTGCCCACCGCATTGGCCTGACCCAAGAGCGGAGCCGGCTGTGGGCTGCGGCAGCGGAGTGGTTTGAGCGGGCTTGCCAGCAGGATCCGACGGCGGCAGAGAGTTTTTGGCGCTGGGGCTTGGCCCTGATGAAGCTGGGCCGTTTGCGAGAGGCGATTTCCCCTCTGCAGGAGGCTGCGCGGCTGCGCCCTGAGTGGGGGGATCCCTGGGTACAGATGGGCCTGGCGTGGCTGGATCTGCAGGATCCAGTTCAGGCTGTGGGGTGTTTCCAGGCGGCTGAGGCGCGGGGCACCGGGACAGCGCAGCTCTACAGCTACTGGGCGGAAGCGGAAGTGCGGTTGGCTCACCCTGAGGCGGCTTGGGAGAAGGTTTGCCGAGCGGTGGCAGCGGAACGGAATTGGGTGCAGGCGTGGTGCGAGGGCAGTGGCAGAGAAAGCCCTCTGCGGTCTGGACTGGAGCAGGCATGCAGAGGGGAGGGCCCCGATTGCCTGCTGTACTCGGCTTGGCGGCAGCGTTGGGCTCCAGAAGGCGTTGCCCTTCAAGCGGACTCTTTTTCCCAGAACACCCCCCCTACAACTGACTTCTGGCCGGTGCCAACCCAAGGCTACCTCACCACCCGGCAGTGGCATCAGGCCACGGGCGAAGGGGACTACCAACTGCTGGATCCAGGGGGGGTTCTCTGTCTAAAAGCGCCCCCTGCCGCTGATCCCGACATTTTGCAAAAGTTGCGCCCGCAGCGCATCCCCTTGGCAGAGACCTTTGTCGCCCAGATCCCCCGAGGATCCGTCCACGTGGGCCACTATCCCCGCCACCTCTACGCCAGCTTTGCCAGCGGGGTGCTCACCCGCCGGGGAGAATTGCTCGCCGATCTATCCCTGAGCTTGCCGCCGCCGGAGTTCCTCGACTGGGACTACAGGCCAGATCACCTGCGACACCACCCCCTGCTGGGCTTGCCCCATCTCCCCCCACCGATCCCACTGGATGGCCCCGTTGCCCTTTTGCCCTTGGGGGCAGTTAATTACTTTCACTGGATGGTGGATATTCTGCCGGCCCTCGATATCCTGCAGCGGTCGGGCGCCCTGGAAAAGGACATCCCCATCTTGATCCACGGGTATCAAAGAAAGCCCTTTCAGGTGCAGAGCTTGGCTGCTTTGGGGATCCCAGCCGAGCGCATCCTCAGCTTTGAGCAGTTGGGGGGATCCCATCTGCAAGCCCAAAACCTGATCGTGCCCTCAGCAGGCGCTCCGGTGGGGTGCTTGACGCCTAGGGGATTGGAGGTGCTGCGGCAACTGGCCCAGCCGAGTTTATCCATTGACCCCTTACAACCGCGGCGAATTTACATCAGCCGTCGCTCTGCCCGCTGGCGGCGGGTGATCAACGAAGCGGAGGTGCTGGCCTGCTTGCGCCCCTGGGGATTTGTACCGGTGCAGATGGAAACCCTCTCTCTTCCCGAGCAAATAGCCCTAATGCAAGGGGCAGAGGCGGTGATCGGGATCCACGGGGCGGGCCTGACCAACCTCGCCTTTTGTCCACCCGGCACCACCGTCATCGAGATCTTGCCCAGCAATGCAGTGCTTCCCTATTTTTGGAGTATTGCTCAGGTGGCAGGGTTAAGGTATTTCCCCTTGGTGGCGCCTGTTTGCGATCCGGCTTTGGTGGCTCTTCTTTCCAGCCCCGATTTGGATCGAGAAGATGCCTGGGTTCGGATCCCGGACTTGCTGAATGTGCTGGAACAGACAGGGATCAAGGGATGATGGGATCGGAGGGACTCGAACCCTCACGTTCTTGAGGAACAACGGATTTTAAGTCCGTAGCGTCTACCATTCCGCCACGATCCCAATCTGTCGGCAATAGCCGTACTACTCTACCAAACTGCTTGCCTTGGGGGGGCAAGTCTTTAAGTTGGTTCACCCAGCCCTGCAGTGGAGGGTATGAAGTAGGGGATTGCTGCCCCTGCTGATGGGATCCCTGCTGTGCCCGCTGGCTTGAAGCTCCTACAACTTCTCTTTCAAAAAAGCGTTGGCCACCCAGATCCCTGCCACCGCCAAGACGGCCATCCCATAAAAGGTGTAGCTATAGCTGCCTAGCCTATCCCGAATTTGGCCCGTGATCATCGTTCCCGTCAAAGCCCCAACTCCATAGGCGGTAAACACGATGCCGTAGTTCTGGGCGTAGCGTCCCGGATCGAACAAGCGCAAGGTCAGGGCGGGAGCCATAGCCAGCCACCCCCCCAGGCAAAACCAAAGCAAGGAAAAGGCTACCCAATAGCCCAGAAGGGATCCCTGGGGAGGCAGGAGCATCAGCCCACAGGCCAGCAGGATGAGCCCGTAGGATCCCGTAGTGACCTGATGGGGATGTAAGCGATCGGCCAACCAGCCAAACAGAGGACGGCTGATCCCGTTGAAAAGGGCGAAGAGAGCCACACTGTTGGCAGCCGCAGTGGGATCTAGGCCGATCAGCTCTTCCCCCACGGGGCCGGAAATCCCAATGGCGCTTAAACCGATCAGAGTGCCGATGGCGTAGCAGATCCACAGGCCATAGAAGGAGGGGTTTCTCAGCAGAGGGAGAGAGCGCCTAGAAGCCGGTAGAGGGTGATCTGGGCTGTCCGTGGATTTTCTTGGAAAAGATAGGGAAGGGATCCAATCGGGGGGAGGAAATCTCAGTTGGGTTGCGATCCCCAGGATCACTGCCGCGAAGAGGATCCCCAAAATCAGCAGCGTAGGTCGAACCCCCAGCGCCTCGATCAAGCAGTTGGCCAGGGGAGCAGTGAGCAGGGGAGATAGGCCAAAGCCGACAATGGTGGATCCCACCGCCAATCCCTTGCAATCGGGAAACCAACGGGCTGCCACGGCCATTGGCACTCCATAGGCTATTCCCACACCGCTGCCGGCAATGACTCCATAGCAGAGGGCAATCCACCCAATAGAAGGGGCAAAGCTAGCCAGCCCATAGCCCAAACCCACCAAGCTGCCCCCCAGAGCCAGTACTCGGCGGGATCCCCAGCGGGGGATGACAAACCCTGTGATGGGCATGAGGGTAGCGTAGAACACGAGGGCAACCGTGTAGGGCAGCAGGCTCTCACTGGCCCCAATCCCCAGCTCTGTTTCCAGGGGCTTGCGGAAAATGCTCCAGGAATAGACGGTTCCCAAGCAAAGAAGAACCAGGAGCCCCAGGAGGATAAAAAGCCATCTCCCCATATGGGCCGGTTGTCCATACAAAGTAACGGGGGATCCAACCCTTTTCATGGGTATTTGGAGCTTGTTAGAGCTGAGTTCAACCCATTCTCTCAGCCCTTTCGAGGATGAGCCGATAGGAATAGAATTGCTTGAATTGTTCAGCCAACCGTTGGCTAGAGGCGTTTGGCCTCTACCGTCTTGGGCAGAGACAAAGGCTCCGGCAGCTCCGGGATGGACAATTCCCAACCGTTGCTCAAGGTGAAAATGGTTTCCCCGGCCTCTGAACGGGTGGCAACAACCGATTCTTCCAGATCTTTTTTGGGAACGTAGACCATCAAATGCCCGTAGGCACTTTCGTGCAGGATGACTTTCATAGCCCTTTCTCCACAAGTTCCAGCTCTTGGGCACGGCACCCCACCACCAAGCCTTTGGCCAAGCAGTGGACGGCATAGACGTAAAACCGTTGTAGAAAGGTGCCAATGGAAATCACGTAACCTTCGTCGCCCGGAACGGCCAAGATTTTCCCCACCGGCTGGCCGAAGAAGGTGCCATCGTTGCGGATGACCTTACGGATGCGGACTTTGTCGCCCAGCTCAAATTGGGGAGGGCGATCCAGCTCCAGTTCGTCGCTCATGGGGTACCTCCTGTGATTTCTGCCAGCACCTGACAAAGCTCTTGGCGGGTTAGGCTGCGGCCTACTTGGCGCGCCCGTCGAGACACGGCTGCCAAAATGGCCTGAGATTTGGAAGTTTCCTTTCCGGACAAGCGGTTAGACAACATCGGGATGGCTCTCCTCTGGGATGGGTTCTGGAGTGTGTTGCGCCCATTGCGTCAGCGTTGCGCGGCAATAACGGGCCAGTTCCGCCGGTGGGATCGGATGCTTGCAGTGGGTGACGTGCTGCCGCACCTGTTCCAGGAGCTTTTCCAGTTGGCCAGGTGGGATCTGCTCGACAGGGATCCCCTGTTCCTTGAGGATTTGCAGCAGCAAATGCCTGCCGGAGTGTTTGCCCAACACCAGCCGCCGCTGGCTGCCTACCGCCTCTGGCGGGAAAGGCTCATAGGTCTGGGGATCCCGTAGCACCCCTGCAGCGTGAATGCCCGACTCGTGGGCAAAGGCGTTGTCGCCAACGATGGCCTTCCAGGGGGGGAGGGGAGCACCGCTGGCCCGTGCCACCTGTTGAGACAGCTCCCGCAGACGGCAGGTATCCACCCCAACATCGATCCCCAAGGTGTAGCGCAAAGCCATCACCACCTCTTCCAGGGGGGCATTGCCGGCCCGTTCCCCCAGGCCGTTGACGGTGGTGTTCACCGACTGAGCGCCGGCGCGGATCCCGGCTAAGGCATTGGCAGTGGCCATGCCCAGGTCGTCGTGGGTATGCATCTCCACAGGGATATCGATGGCCCGCACCAGACGGCGAATCTGCTTGTAGGTGCTAAAAGGATCCAAAACGCCCACCGTATCGCAGTAGCGGAAGCGCCGACAGCCCCAGCTCTGGGCCATTTGGGCCAGCTCGATGACCTGCTCCAGGGAGGTGCGGCTGGCATCTTCTGCCCCCACCGAGACCCACAGCCCTTGCTCCAAGGCCATCTCCACGCATTGGCGCAACTGTCGCAGCAGCCGAGGGCGATCCCCTTGGAACTTGGCAGCGATTTGCCGATCCGAGACCGGCACGGAGATGTGGATCCGCTTGAGGCCGCAACGAATAGAGGCGAGGATATCGCTGGGCACAGCCCGGTTCCACCCCAGCAGGTGGGCCCGCAGCCCCAGGCTGAGCATGGCGCGAATGGCTTCCGTTTCCACGGCGCCCATGGCCGGGATCCCCACCTCGATCTCGGGCACGCCAATGGCATCCAAGAGGGCAGCAATGGAGATTTTCTCGGGGATTTGGAAGGCTACCCCTGCCGCTTGCTCCCCATCGCGTAGGGTGGTGTCGTTGATGGTAACAGAGGAATTCATGGGATCCATCCTCCAAGACCTACGGCCCGCCTAGGCAATCGGTAACCGTCGATGGTGCTCCGCACCGCTAGCGGGACCCCGGTTGCGTCAGGGCAATCATGTCCAGGGTAGAAAGCTCAACCAAGTTGCCGCAGAATTCATCAGATTCCTGTAAGGCTTGGCTGTTCCTCTTAGCGGGGTGGAGTCTTTGGAGCAGGGGATCCTTGACAAAGTCCGACAAAGTCCGGCCTTTGGGATCCCGCTGCTCTGGCCATCAACGAATTAAGTCGAAGGAGATGTCGGTTTTGCCGGGGATGATGCTGCGCCGATCTGCCTCATCCAGAATGGTGTTGACAATCCAGTTAAGGAGGTTGAGCGCCCCCACATAGCCATAGGTGGGGTAGCGGTGCAGGTGGTGGCGGTCGAAGATGGGGTAGCCGATGCGCACCAAAGGTGTGCCCGTATCCCGCCACAGGTATTTGCCGTAGGAATTGCCGATCAGCAGATCCACCGGCTCGGTGAACATCAGAGAGCGCAGATGCCAGAGATCCTTGCCCCCCCAGACGGTTGCCCCCTGTCCATAGGGACTGGAGGCCAGCAGTGCCCGCGCCTCGGCTTCGAACTCCTCGTTGCTGTTGGTCACCACCACATGGATCGGCTCCGCTCCCAGCTCCAGCAACAGGCTGAGCAAGCCCATCACCAGATCCGGATCCCCATACAGGGCTACCCGCTTGCCGTGGATCCACGCTTGGGAGTCGGTGAAAGCATCCACCGCCCGGCCCCGCTCGATCTCCAGCTCGGCGGGAATGGGCTTGCCCGTTAACTGGGATAGCTGCATCAAAAACTCATCCGTGCCCCGAATACCCACTGGCCGCGCCGTCAGGGTGGGCCGACCCGAGGCCTCTGCTAGAAACTCCAGGGTCTTGGGCGTGGTGTAGCGCTGGAAGGAAAAAGTAGCCTCGGCGTTGAGGCATTGGGCAGCCGCCTCCAAAGGGGTTCCTCCGGGATACATGTGGAAAGTGCCGTCGTTGGGCGAATCCAAATAGTCGGAGTTGTCCGCCAGCAGGGTCAGCGGGATCCCGAATAAGCCGAAGATGCGCTTGATCTCCCGCAAGTTGCCCATGTAGGTATCGAAACCGGGGATGACGTTGATGTAGCCATTGCTACCCGTGCGGCCCACCGGCTCGGTGAGGGTGCTGAGAATGCTCTTGAGCATGTTGTCGTAGCCGGTGATGTGGGATCCCACAAAGCTTGGCGTGTGGGCATAGGGCACCGGGAAGTTGTGGGGAATAACTCCCTCATTTCTGGCCGTGGTGATGAAGGCTCCCAGGTCATCCCCGATCACCTCCGCCATGCAGGTGGTGCACACGGCGATCATCTTGGGCTTGTAGAGGGCGTAGGCATTTTCCAGTCCCTCGATTAGGTTTTTGAGGCCGCCAAACACCGCCGCATCTTCCGTCATCGAGGTGGAGACCGCCGAAAAGGGCTCCTTAAAGTGGCGGGTGAGATGGGTGCGAAAATAGGCCACACACCCCTGGGATCCATGGACAAAGGGCAGAGTTCCCTCAAAGCCGACAGCGGCGAAGATGGCCCCTAAGGGCTGGCAAGCCTTGGCAGGGTTTATCGTCAAAGCTTCCCGCTGAAAGTTTTTCTCCCGGTATTCCCAAGATTTTGTCCATTCGGCCACCCGGGCCACTTCTTCTGGGGAAGGGAGATCTTCAAAGGTTTGCTTGCACTGCAGAAGCGCCTGATACTCCGGATCTTGAAACAGGCGGGCATGATCTTTGATGTCTTGGATATCTTGCGGCATGGTCGGTCTCCTAATGAGGGGCAGGGGAAGGAAGGGCCGTTGGCGTCTGGGATCCCGGCGGCAAGCTAAGACTTCCAGGGGGCTTTGACCAGATCCCAGGTGGGGCTATTCAAAGCCAAATCCATATCGCGAGCGAACACGGCAAAGCCGTCGTAGCCGTGGTAGGGGCCGGAGTAGTCCCAAGAGTGCATCTGGCGGAAGGGCAAAGCCATCTTTTGAAAGACGTACTTCTCCTTGATGCCGGAGGCGATGAGATCTGGCTTCAACCTCTTGGCAAATTCTTCAAACTCGTAGCCGGACACGTCATCGTAGATGAGGGTGCCGTCGTCGATGTACTGGGTGGTGCGCTTGTAGTCGTCGCCGTGGCCGAATTCGTAGCCGGTGGCAATCACCTCCATGCCCAGCTCCCGGAAGGCCGGGATGACGTGGCGGGGTCGCAGTCCGCCCACCATCAGCATCACCCGTTTGCCCTCGAGGCGGGGACGATACTTGGCAATGACAGCCTCGCTCTGGGGCTGGTACTTGGCGATCACCTGCTCCGCCTTGGCCTGAATGGTCTCGTCGAACCGCTGGGCGATGGCCCGCAGCGACTTGGCAATTTGGGTGGGGCCAAAGAAATTGAACTCCAGCCAGGGGATCCCGTAGGCTTCCTCCATGTGGCGGCAGATGTAGTTCATGGAGCGGTAGCAGTGGATGAGATTCAGCTTCACCCGAGGGGCAAGCAGCATCTCGTTCCAGGTGCCATCGCCGGAAAACTGGGTCACTACCCGCAGGCCCATCTCCTCCAGCAAAATCCGGGAAGACCAAGCGTCGCCGCCGATGTTGTAGTCCCCAATCAGGGCCACATCGTAGGGGCCGGGCTCAAAGTTGAGGGATCCCTCCTTCGCTTTCTTGTCAGCAATGGGCAAAACCCAGTCCCGCACTGTATCGTTAGCAATGTGGTGGCCCAGGGACTGGGAGACCCCCCGAAAGCCCTCGCAGCGCACCGGCACCACCGCTTTGCCAATCTCTTTGGCCGCTTTTTTAGCCACCGCCTCGATGTCATCCCCAATTAGGCCAACGGGGCATTCGGATTGGATGGTAATGCCTTTGGCCAAGGGGAAGAGTTCGCTGGCTTCTACCAAGAGTTTGGCCAGTTTTTTGTCCCCCCCAAACACCACATCCCGCTCCTGGAAATCAGAGGTGAACTGCATGGTGCCGAAGGTGTTCACCCCGGTGATTCCCACGTAGTAATTGCGCCGTCCCGACCAGGAGTAGTAGCCGCAGCCCACGGGGCCGTGGCTGAGGTGGATCATGTCTTTGACCGGCCCCCACACCACTCCTTTGGAACCGGCATAGGCACAGCCGCGAGTGGTCATGACGCCGGGGATGGATTTAATGTTAGATTTTACTCCGCAATCTGCTTTGCCCTCGTCATAGACGTTGAGGTGCTTAGCTCTCTTTTTCTGAGCTTTTTCGGGGTAGGTTTCCAGAACCTCCGTTACGATTTTCCGGGTTTCCTCTTTGAGGGTACTTTTCAGAGTAGTCATGAGAACCTCAGCTATTGGGTGTCATGGATAAAAGCCACAGTGCGAAGGGGGGCTGAGGGAGGAAACCAGCTACCCCCAGCCCGTCTTTTCGGGGATCAGACAGGGGCCAGCTCTTTTTCGGTTTTGCCGATGAGGTGGGCGATTTTCTGGTCGTCGTCCAAAACGCCGAACTCTATCAACAACTGCTCCAGCTCATCCATAGAGATGGGGGTGGGGATCCTCAGATCCGTGTTGTTGATGATTTTTTTGGCCAGGGCGCGGTACTCGTCAGCTTGGTTGCAGTTGGGGGAGTACTCGATCACCGTCATGCGGCGCAATTCCGCGTGCTGAACCACGTTGTCGCGGGGGATGAAGTGCAGCATCTTGGTGTTCAGCTTTTCGGCCAGAGCCTCGATCAGCTCGATCTCGCGATCCACTTTGCGGCTGTTGCAGATCAAGCCACCCAAGCGCACGCCGCCAGAGTAGGCGTATTTCAGCACGCCGCGGGCGATGTTGTTGGCCGCATACATGGCCATCATTTCGCCGGAGCAAACAATGTAGATCTCTTGGGCCTTGCCCTCCCGAATGGGCATGGCAAAACCGCCGCAGACCACGTCCCCCAGCACGTCGTAGCAGACAAAGTCCAGATCCTCGTAGGCACCGTTTTCTTCCAAGAAATTGATGGCGGTGATGATGCCTCGTCCGGCACAGCCAACACCAGGCTCGGGGCCACCGGATTCCACGCAGCGCACCCCTCGGTAGCCGGTGAGCACCACTTCTTCCAGCTCCACGTCTTCTACGGATCCCCGCTCAGCCGCCAGGTGAAGGACGGTGGTCTGGGCTTTGCAGTGCAACATGAGGCGGGTGGAATCGGCTTTCGGGTCGCAGCCGACGATCATGATCCGCTGCCCCAATTCGGCCATACCGGCAACGGTATTCTGACAGGTGGTGGATTTGCCGATACCGCCTTTGCCGTAGAATGCAATTTGTCTCATGGTTCAGTTCTCCTAATGAAGACTTGAGGAAAAACTTGAGGGCGACTTAAGGGTTAGAAATCTCTTGCCAATGGGCGCAACTGGTCGCATTAGCGAGACGGGATCCTTACTGCAAAGGATTTCAGCTCGCGGGAAGGCAGCCTTGGATCCCTTGGAATCCAAAAGCAAACCGGTTGAACGGTGGGGCTCTCCCGAATCGAGGCAGGAGATGGGGGAAGCGACGGGGAGTAACAGTGGGGCAGATCATAGGGCTCTCAGGCTTATCGAGAATGGGGAACTAGAGGGCATGCACGGTTAAGGTGGGCCACACCTGTTCTTGCAGGCGGGTTTCGATGAGCAACCGCAGGGTGTTTTGCTGGCTGGGGCAGGTGGTGCAGGATCCCTTGAGGCGCACCCACACCTGATCCCCTTCCAGGTCGTAAAGCTCCACATCGCCGCCATCGGCCAACAGCAGCGGGCGAACTTCCTCCTCCAGGACGGCCTGAATGCGGGCGATCTTTTGCAAGGTGGTGAGGGGAGAGGGAGCAGCGGGAGAGGGCTCTGTCTGGTTTTGGGAGTTCCCTTTTGAATTTCTTGAATCTTCTGAAGGGGTTGCGTCAGTCTCGGCCAGAACGGCGGCGATCAGGTCTTCAATCTGGGCCAGGCAGGAACCACAGCCACCACCCGCTTTGCTGTAGGCTGTTACTTCCTCAGCGGAGGTGAGGTGGTTTTCCCGGATCAAGCGGCGGATCTTTTGCTCGCTGACGCCAAAGCAGGAGCAGACCAAAGCGCTGTCATCATCCGTGTGGTCAGGCAGAGGAAGGCCGCGATAGCTGTAGATGGCTGCCTCCAGAGCCTCTTGCCCCATCACCGAGCAGTGCATCTTGGCGGGGGGCAGGCCGCCTAGGTAGTCAGCGATTTGGCGGTTGTCGATCCGCAGGGCTTCATCCAGAGTGAGGCCGGTGATCAGCTCCGTCAGAGCCGAGGAAGAGGCGATGGCGCTGGTGCAGCCGAAGGTTTGGAAGCTGGCAGCTAAAATCCGCTCGCTAGCCTCGTCCACCTTTAAGTAGAGCCGCAGGGCATCGCCGCAGGTGATGCTGCCCACTTCTCCAACCACCACCCGAACACCGGGCTCGGAGCTGGGATCCATCGCCCCTTGGTTTTTGGGGTGGTAGAAGAGTTCCAAAACTTTTTCGCTGTAGTCCCACATGGCTGGATCCTGAGTTGAGGATGCGAACGGTCGAGGGAAGATGAGTTTGAGGGGGGTCAGCGGCGAGCCAGTTCCCGCTCCTGCTGTTGCAGCCAGTCTTCCGCCTCGTGGCTGAAGGGGGAGATGGCCCGCAAATGCTCGATGATCCCCGGCAAAACCTCCAGCACCCGCTCCACCTCTGCCGGCTGGGTAAAGCGAGAGAGGCTGAAGCGGATTGAGCCGTGCAAAACGGTGTAGGGCAGGCCCATGGCCCGCAGCACATGGGAGGGCTCCAGGGATCCGGAAGTGCAGGCGGAGCCGGAGGAGGCGCAGATGCCGTATTTGTTCAGCCAGAAGAGGATCGCTTCCCCTTCCACGAACTTGAAGCCCAAGTTGGTGGTGTTGGGCAGCCGCTGAGTGGGGTGGCCGTTAACCTGGACATCCGGGATCCGCTGTAGCAAGCCCTGCTCCAAGCGATCCCGCAGCAGCCGCTCATGGGGATCCCCCAGGTGGGCTTGGGCCAGCTCCGCTGCCTTGCCCAGGGCGATGATGCCCGGCACATTTTCCGTCCCGGCGCGGCGGCCTCGCTCCTGATGCCCTCCCAGCAGCAACGGACGGAAGCGCAAGCCCCGCCGCACATAGAGAGCGCCGATCCCCTTGGGGGCATGCAGCTTGTGCCCGGAAAGGGTGAGGAGATCCACCGGCAGGCGCTGCAGATCGAGAGGGATCTTGCCCACCGCCTGTACTGCGTCCACATGGACAACAGCCCCATAGCTGCGAGCCAGGGATCCCACCGCCTCGATGGGGAAAAGCACGCCCGTCTCGTTGTTGGCGGCCATGCAGCTCACCAGGGCAGTATCGCCGGTCAGGGCTGCCTCCAGCTCCAGCAAGTCCAGGCAGCCTTGCTCATCCACCGAGAGGTAGGTGACGCGGTAGCCTTGTTTTTCCAGGTGCTTGCAGACGTTGAGCACCGAGGCGTGCTCTACCTGCGTGGTGATGATGTGGCGCTTCTGGGGTTGGGCTGCCAAGGCTGCATAAATGGCCGTGGTGTTGCCTTCGGTGCCGCCACTGGTGAAGACGATCTCCGTCGGGTCGGCTCCCAGAAGGGCTGCCACCTGTTCGCGGGCTTGGTTGAGGGCACGCCCCACCTGGCCGCCAAAACTGTGCATCGAGGAGGGGTTGCCGTAGAAGGTCTGCAAATAGGGCAGCATCGCCTCCAGAACCAGGGGATCCACGGCGGTGGTGGCGTTGTTGTCCAGGTAGATCACGGGGTTCATACAGGCTCCGAATCGATACAAGGTAGGGGTTGGGCAACGTTAAACGGCTTGCGGAGCGTGGGAATGGCACTGCTTTGGGCAAATGCGGGCGCAAGCCTGACAGCCGATGCAGAGGGCGGCATTGAGGATGGTCATCACTTTGCGCTCACTTTCCTCTTCCTCTTCGTTTTCGACAAACTCGCCGTCTTCGTTGAGGGCTCTGAGGGCGAACACACCCCGGCCACAGACCTTGAGGCAACGGCTACAGCCGAGGCAGCGGGTGATATCCAGGCTTTCGATAAACTGTGGGATCCAGGGCAGTCCGCCTTTGGTGAGAGCAGTTACAGTAGCCATGGCCGCGTCTCCAAAAGATGAGGTCTCAAGATCGGGAAGATTTGCTGTCCAGGGCCTGGTTGACCAACCAGGTGCGGTAAAACTTGAGGGCCACCGTTTCGATGAGGTCGTAGTCTTCCACCACTTCGATGCCGGCCTCGCGAATACGCTTCATGGGGCAATCGCCGATCTTGGAGACCAGCACGGCTCGGCAATCCCTGATGAGATCCAGGATTTGCTCTAGGTTGTTGTCCTCCCCGGATCCCCCGTGGCAGTACTGCGGGATCTTGCGGTGGCCGACAAACTGCGCCCCACGGGCGTTGACCTCGTAGATCAAAAACTCCCGCGCATGGCCGAAGTGGCGATTGACCAAGCCACCGCCTTTGCTGGCCACGGCCACCAGGATGGAGGGGCTGTCGGGAGGCAGGTCGGCTGTCCAGTGGGTCGGGGCTGCCTGCTGCTGAGCTTGCAGTTGGGCAATGCTTGCCTGTACCTGGCGGCGTTTTTCGGGGTCGTACTCGGGGGTCATCTGCATAAAGCGCTCCTTGGTGAACTCTTGGCTGCGGTCTTCCCCCAGAAGGCCCACCGCGTCCGCCCGACACTGGCGACAGTGGCGCATCATCCGCATGTTGCCGGAGCACCGATCTTGCAGGGCTTTCAACTCCTGAGGGGTGGGGCCCCGCTGGCCGATAAGGCCGAAGTAGGTGCCGTGTTCAGGCGCCGAGATCAGGGGCATGATGTTGTGCAAGAAAGCCCCTTTCTCCTGGATCACCCGGTTCACTTCCAAGAGGTGGGTGTCGTTGATGCCGGGAATGAGAACGGAGTTGACTTTGCAGAGGATGTCTGCCTCCCGCAGCAGATCCAGGCTTTCCATCTGCCGTTCGTGCAGGATGCGGGCTGCCTCCACCCCTCGAATGCGCTTGCGCCGCCAGCGGATCCAGGGGTAGATCTTGGCTCCGATCTCTGGATCCACCATGTTGATGGTCAGGGTGACGTGGTCAATGTTCAGCCGTTTGATCTCGTCGATGTAGTCCGGCAACATCAGGCCGTTGGTGGAAAGGCAAAGCTTGAGATCCGGAGCTTTCTCGGCAATGCGGGCAAAGGTCTCGAAGGTTTGCTTGGGGTTGGCCAAGGGATCCCCAGGCCCAGCAATGCCCACCACCGTCAGTTGCGGGATCTTGCCGGCAATCACCAGCACTTTGTGGGCGGCTTCCGCCGGGGTAAGCAGCTCGCTGACCACACCGGGCCGGCTCTCGTTGGCACAGTCGAACTTGCGGTTGCAGTAGTTGCACTGGATGTTGCAGGCGGGGGCTACCGCCACGTGCATGCGGGCGTAGTGATGGTGAGCTGCTTCGCTGTAGCAGGGATGGGTGGCGATGCGTTGCTGCAGATGAGGGGGGAGAGCCTGGCGGGGGCTGCTGCTGCAAGCGCAGGCCGATGGGAAGGGGGATCCCTGGCGGGGCGGAGTTGAAAGGGGCGGCATAGTGGGGTCAACCAGGGGATAGAACGTTACTGGCGGTTATATCAACCGCCCTCTGCCCGCTCCGTTGCACTCAGCCCGGTAGAACTGATCGAGTTTATTGGCTTTGTACTCAAGACCTGCAAAGCCTGATGGCAGGCCAAATCCAACTTTTTTTAGGGGTCAAGGGTCTGGTTTTTCAAGGCCGGGGATGCCGTATTTTGACCCAAAGGGGCGGGGGATCCGGCTGTGGGGAGGATCCCCGGAATCCCTGATTCGACAAGGGCTTGGGGCAATGCTTAAGAAATACTAAAAATCTGCTCAGATGCACTCAAGCGCCGCAGCCTCGGCTGCGTTTTGCATCAATTGCTACGATTTAATATCGTATCAGCCCAAAAGTGTATTGAAAATAGCCGTTTGAGTTTGAGGAAAGATCCCCCTGGGGCAAAGTCCTCGCCAAGGAAGTGAAGACTATTGCGGCGGCAGGCCGTCGGACTTTCTTGTTGTGACAGGGGGGATGTACTCGCTCAAATACCCATACCCTTCCCCGAAAATACTGGATCCCTGCGGGCAAAAGACTCAACCCCCTGCCCTCAGAAAAACTTTTTTTGCCCTCTGGGCCAAGCTTCCAGGGTTTGAGTACATCGGCAATAACTCAATCAATCCTGATCGCCCGCTGCCAAGCCTGAGCCCCTGCAGCCGCTTGCTATAAGCGGGGGATATAAGCGGGGGAACAGAAACCCAACGGTTCTGCCCCTCTGTTGAGACTCGCCCCCTGCTTCCCAACCGGTGAGCTTATGTCCCCCCTTGTTTCTCCCCCACCGAAAACGGCTGAAGTGCTGCAGGTGCCCCGTTGCGATCGCTGGCGGATTCTCTACCGTCTGCAGGAGCTGGATTTGACCTGTGGCTGTACCCCGACCGGCCAACTGTGGGTGATGATTCGCACCCCCACCGAAGCCCTCCTCGTCCACAGTGTGCTCCGCCTTTTCACCCTCAACCGCTCTGGCTGGCTGAGTTGGTTGGATCGCTGCTGGTCTCTCCAGACCTGGGATCCCCCTGAGAGATCTGCAGGAGGGGATGACCACCCCTGAACCTCTGCCGTTTGCCTTCTTGCTTCTCCTGTTCACCTCGTTTTGGTAGCGCCAATGACCACTCCATCCCCCTCAACTCGCTCCTTCCAACAAGTCCGAGACAACCCCGTTCACCTGGGACGGGAGATCACGGTTCCCATCTGCGAGGGCCTCAACCTGGCTTGGGCCAGTCTTCAGGGGCTGTATTTGCAGTATCTGAAGCACCATCTGGTTGTCGAAGGAGCAGAGTTCTACTCAATTCACCAATTTTTCAACGAAAGTCTACAGGAAGTTCAGAACCACGCCCATGAGGTGGGGGAGCGCCTGAACGGCCTAGGTGGGATCCCGGCCTCCAGCTTTGCCAAGCTGGCGGAGCTGTGCTGCTTCAGCCCGGAAGGGGACGATGCATTGGCCGTGCGGCCCATGCTGGAAGCGGATTTGCGGGCCGAGCAAAGCCTGATCGATCTGCTGCGTCGCCAGGCGGCTCTGGCGGAAAGTGTTGGGGATCGCGCCACCCGTCACCTCTACGAGCAGATTTTGCTGCAGACAGAAGAACGGGCCTTTCACCTGGCCCACTTTCTCGCTGCCGACAGCTTGGTTTTGGGCTTGTCCCCACCCTAGCCTGCCCATTCACGCCCACCTCTCGTTTTGGGAGACTCTGCCATGCTTACCCCCGATCGGGCGCCGCTGCTCCAGTTTTTGCAAGTCGAGCTTGGGATCCCGGAATCCGCCCTCACCTTCGCCCTGAAACGGCATGGGTGTGAACAGGGCCCCCTGCCGATGATCCTCTGGCATTACGGGCTGATTTCTTTGGAGCAACTGGAGCAGATTTTTGAATGGTGCGCTCTACGTTCCCTTGTTACAAGTCCTACCCATTCGGAGGTTTAAGCCATGACTTATCCCTACCCTTCTCTTCCCTATCCCAGAGTCGGCAACCCTTTGGGATGGCTCGGCCTGGTTTTGAACTCAATTTTCAGATCCGCCCTGAAGTGGCCACGCCGCTGGCTCAACAGCATTGAAATTCGCGGATCCCGGCAGGCCCGTTGGATTTGTCGTTTGATCCCGGCTTCCTGTCCCTTTGAGCGGGATATCCGACTGGGATCCCGCACCGTCCACATTCCGGCCCTCTGTCGCATCAACCCCCTCTACGAGGAGATCATCGCCCTGCGGCTACGGGCGGCGGCTTATCTGGCCGAAGCTGCGGCTCAACCCCAGCCCCCCTCTTCTCAGGAGATCCCATCATGCCCATGATCAGCCGAACCAAAGTGGCGGAGCTGCTCAACGAGACCGCCTGCGAGCACAACCACAAGAAAGACGGCAAAGGCAAAAACAAAGTCTGTGCCGAGCAAGCCAAGCCAGGAGGAGCGCAGGGAGGCTGTGCCTTTGACGGGGCTTCGATTGCCCTGGTGCCGATCGCCGATGCCGCCCATCTAGTACATGGGCCAATCGCCTGCAGCGGCAACTCTTGGGGGACGCGGGGCAGCCTCTCTTCCGGCTCCCGACTCTATCAGGTGGGCTTCACCACCGATCTGAGCGAGAACGAGATCATCTTCGGAGGGGAGGAGAAGCTGTTCCAGGCCATCTGCAACTTACAGGCCAAATACCGACCTGCCGCCATTTTCGTCTATCTCACTTGTGTGACTGCCCTCATTGGGGATGATGTAGAGGCGGTGTGTCAGCGGGCCAGCCGCCAGCTTGGGATCCCGGTCATTCCGGTGAATGCGCCCGGCTTTGTGGGCAGCAAAAACTTGGGTAACCGTCTGGCCGGAGAAGCGCTGCTGGACTATGTGATCGGCACGGCCTCCCCGGAATACACCACCCGCCGCGACATTAACCTCATCGGCGAGTACAACATTGCCGGCGAGCTGTGGGATGTCTTGCCTCTGTTTGACGAGCTGGGGATCCGCATCTTGGCCAAGATCACCGGCGATGGCCGCTACCACGAGATCTGTACCGCCCACCGGGCCAAGCTGAACGTTCTCATCTGCGCTAAAGCCTTGCTCAATGTGGGCCGCAAGATGCAGGAGCGCTATGGGATCCCCTACATTGAGGCTTCCTTTTACGGGCTGCAGGAGATGAACCACTGCCTACGGGCCATTGCCCAAGGGCTGAAGGATCCCGAACTGCAGGAGCGTACCGAGGCCCTCATCGAGCGGGAAACTCGCGCCACCGAGGCGGCTTTGGCCCCCTACCGGCAGCGGCTGGCGGGCAAACGAGTTGTCCTTTATACCGGCGGCGTGAAAAGTTGGTCGATCATCTCCGCCGCTCGAGATCTGGGGATGCAGGTAACGGCCACCAGCACCCGCAAAAGCACCGAAGAAGACAAAGCCCGCATCCGCGAGCTGCTTGGCCAGGATGGCATTCTCTTGGACAAGGGCAGCCCTCAAGAGCTGCTCAAGGTGGTGGAGCGCACGAAAGCGGACTTGCTCATCGCCGGCGGACGCAACCAGTACACCGCCCTCAAGGCCCGCATCCCCTTTCTGGACATCAACCAGGAGCGGCACCATGCCTATGCCGGCTATCGCGGCCTGGTGAACTTGGCGCGGGAGATCGATGCCGCCCTCCACAGCCCCATCTGGGAGCAGTTGCGACGGCCTGCCCCCTGGGAGACCTCAGCAGCAAAGGAGGTGGGAGGATGGCCCAGTTGATTCAAGAACGCAAGCCCCTCAGCGTCAACCCCCTCAAACTCAGCGCTCCGCTGGGGGCGGCCCTGGCCTTTCTGGGGATCAAGGGCTGTCTGCCCCTCTTCCACGGTTCCCAGGGCTGCACGGCCTTTGCCAAAGCGCTGCTGGTACGCCATTTCCGCGAGGCCATTCCCATGTCCACCACTGCCATGTCCGAGGTGGACACCATCTTGGGAGGCGAGGAGAATGTCGAAGCTGCCATTCTCACCTTGGTGGAGAAGGCCCAGCCGGAGCTAATCGGCCTCCTCACTACCGGCCTCACGGAAACCCGCGGCGACGATATGCCGCGCATCCTGCGGGAGCTGCGCCGACGCCAGCCGCAATTGCAGGATCTGCCCATCGTCTTGGCCTCCACGCCTGACTTTAAGGGATCCCTGCAGGACGGCTATGCCATCGCCGTCAACAGCTTGGTCAGCACCCTGCCGGAATCGCCGTCGGGATCCGTCCGCCCTGCCCAGGTAACGGTGCTGTGCGGGCCTGCCCTCACCCCTGCCGACGCCCAGGAGATCAAAGAAATGGCGGAGGCTTTTGGCCTAGAGCCGATCCTGGTGCCGGATCCCGCGGGTTCCCTGGACGGACACTTGGGCACCGGCTTTAGGGCGACCCCAGACGGCGGCACCACCCTTGAGCAATTGCGCCAGCTCGGGCGTTCCGGCCTCACCATAGCTGTCGGCGAGAGCATGCGCCCTGCCGCTCAGATCCTGGCCCAGCGCTTTGGCACCCCCTATCGGGTTTTCCCCCACCTGACCGGTCTCAAGGCTGTGGATCCCTTTTTGGCAACCTTGGCCGATCACAGCCAGCAGCCGGTGCCCTCTCGCTACCGCCGCCAGCGCAGCCAGGTTCAAGATGCCCTCCTGGATTGCCACTTTTTCTTCGGCAACCAGCGGATTGCCTTGGCCCTAGAAGCCGATCTGCTCTGGGGGTGGGTGGACTGGCTGCTGGATATGGGCTGTCAGATCCAGGCGGCCATCAGTCCCACACCGGATCCCCACTTGACCACCCTTCCCATTGAGGCAGTGCGGGTGGGAGATCTGGGGGATCTGGAGGAGCTAGCACCCGGGGCTGACCTGCTGGTGGGCAACTCCCACGTGGCGCGCCTGGGCAAGCGGCTGGGGATCCCGGTGCATCGGATGGGGATCCCCATCTTCGACCGGCTGGGGGCCAACCACATCTGTCAGGTGGGCTATCGCGGCACCCTATCCCAACTGTTTGCTGTCGGCAACCTGCTGATGGAGCAGGAGGAAGCCCGTCACCCCAGCCCACCCCAGGTTTCTGGGCATGGATTCTAAGGGATCCAGAGCTTCGAAGGGCAGCCCAAGTGCCCCTAGCTCCCCCAAACCCTCAAGTTCACGTTTCTAAGGAGAACCCTCATGCAAGTGGCCTTTACAACCCGCGACGGCAAGCACGTCAATGCCCACTTTGGCTGGGCCAACCAGATCGACCTCTACGAAGTCACCCCCGAAGGCTACCGCTTCTGCAAAACCCTTACCTTTGGGGGCAACTTGGAGGCAGATGGCAACGAGGACAAGCTGGTGCCCAAGCTGCAGGCTTTGGCCGATGTCACCCTCATCTACGTGGCTGCCATTGGCAGCAGTGCCGCCGCCCGCCTGATCAACCGCCGCATCACCCCCATCAAAGTGCAGTCGGAAGAAGAATCCATCGAGAGCTTGCTGCAGCGCCTGGTATCCACCCTGCACAACCCTCCCCCCTGGCTGCGCAAAGTGCTCTTGGCCGAGCGCGCCCGCAAAGCCGAAGCCCCAAATCCCTCTACTTCCCCTGCGGAGGTTTAGCCATGACGGTTACCCCTCTTTCCCCCTCGACCAGCCCCATCCTGCAGGAGATCGTCCGCCAGCTGCGGGCGGCGGATCCCTACGGCACCTACCGCACCTGGAGGGATGAGTTGCTGCTCAAGCCCTTTGTCGTCACCAAAGCCCAGAAGCGCCAAATATCCCTGGAAGGGGAGGTGGATCCGGCAGTGCGGAGCCGCATCCTCATCTACTACCGCGCCATTGCCGCCCTGATCGAAAAGGAGACGGGCCTCCTGGCTCAGGTGGTGCTGGATCTCAACAGTGAAGGTTTTGGTTGGGTGCTGGTCTTCTCAGGGCGGCTGTTGTTGGTGGTCAACACCCTGCGAGACGCCCATCGCTTCGGTTTCGAGTCTCTCGAACAGCTCAGCGAAAAAGCCACTGCCCTTATCGACAAAGGGATCCAACTGGCCCGAACCTACCCTGAGGTGGGCCGACTGTAGCCGCTTGTCTCCGTCCCGGCAGCCATTTTTTCTTCTTTTTCTTCAGTAATTAGGAGTGCCTTGCCCATGTTGAATGAGAGTGACGTTGAGAATGTTGTGAACGGCCTGGATTTCGAGCCCTTTAAACACCTCTCTGCCGACCAGCTCCGCACCGAGATCAAACGACTAAACAGCAAAGCAGGCCAACTGAAAATGGATCTGCACGATCTGGCCGAGGGGCTACCCGACGGGTTCGAGCGACTCCCCGACTTGGCAGCCCGCACCTATGCCCTGTTTGCCCGGCTGCACACCCTCAGACAACGCTTGAAAACCCTGGAGACCTGCCGATGAGTTGGAACCACAACCGCCGTTGGAAAGACTTCCAAGCCCTAGTCAATGCCGAGGATTATTTCGCTTTTTTCGAGCTCCCCTACGATCCGCGGGTGGTCAACGTGAATCGCCTGCATATCTTACGCAAATTCGCTCAGTATCTAGGCCCTCTGGAGTGTTTCCAGGGCAGCGAAGAAGAGCGATTGGAGCAAGCTCGGCAAGCGCTGGAAAAAGCGTACCAAACCTTTCTCACCTCTACTCCGCAGCAGGAGAAGCTATTCCGAGTCTTTCAAGACTACGGTTGTCCAGATGCTGTCGGCGGCTGTGCCGGCTGCAGCTCTTTGGGAGAGCGGGGCGAATGCAGCCCTGGGATCCCTGCCTAAGCTCCCTTGTTTACCCCTCGTCAACTCTCTGGAGATCTCATCATGGCTACCTACACAGTTCACTTGGTTAACCCAAAACGACGGCTCGACACCTATATCTCAGTAGATGAAGATTCGACCATCCTAGAAGCGGCTGAGGATCAAGATGTGGATTTGCCCTCTTCCTGCCGCTCCGGTAGTTGTTCCTCTTGCGTGGCCAAAGTGGTAGAGGGAGAAGTCGATCAATCGGAGCAAACCTTTCTGGATGAGGAGCAAATAGCCAAAGGATTTGTGCTGCTCTGCGTGGCTAAACCTCGCTCCAATTGTACGATTCGCACTCACCAGGAAGCTTACTTGGTTTGATAGATCGCTGCTTCCAAGCTGCTCGCAAATGGACTCGGGCAAGGCTCAAATGGCCTCTTCTAAGATTAGGGATCCCTATATGTTGGCACCGCCCACCGTCCCTAAGATCTCAATAACCATATCTCCTCTCCAACTCATGAAGGTTGGAGAAGAAGGTCGCATCTACCAACTGCGCGGATCCGAAGCTGCTTGCGCCCAATTGCAGCAAATGGGTCTCACTCCAGGTACCTATCTCCAGGTTATCCAACGTCACCCTGAGTGGATCCTACTCCTACCCAGTGGCCAACTTTCCCTTCCTGCTCATTTAGCTAAACCCATCTGGGTTTACATGGATCCCCGTTGCGCCTTGATGTCTACCCAAGAACCGAATAAGAAAACAATCTTAAATTTGCCAAGAGCCTTCTAAAATGTAGTCTATTTACCCAATTTTTAACCTGTAATGAGGGACACTCAAAGTAAGGGAAGCTCATCTCTTCATAACCTATCTTGATTTGGGAGCAAAGCCATGAACACCTGTTTGTTGCACCTGGGCTCCATCCTTAAAGCTGCTGAAGAGCTTAGCCTTGTGGAAAAGCCTTTCCCCAAGTTGCAACACATCCAACTCTGCACAGGACTAAGCCCAGAGGAAATCGTGCGGGCGCTGGAGCTAGAACCCAATCCCTTGGGTTGGCATCTGGAGCCAAGCCACAACCTGGCCGATGAATCGGCGTATTGGGTGGGCGGACGACCTTGTGTCGGCTTGGTTATTGAGCGTTTTGCCTGACACTTGCTGCAGTTCGGATCCCTAAAAGGCTCTCAAGGGGGGAGGAGTAGCCTGCAAAGCCATCTCAAAAGTTCACTGCAAACATTAGAAGTTAAGAGAAAACAAAGCTTTCCAGAAGGTTCACCCTAGACCAAATCTCCCTGGCCTGCCGGGGATCTTTTGAGGTATCGTTCAATCCAGTTCACGAATTGAGCTTAGGAAACAGACCTTAAACTAAGGTCTCTCGCCGGGCTGCCACGGCTTTGCGAGGAAGGTCTCCATGGCCGGGTTTAGGGTTTTGCAGATGCGATAGCAGGCGTGAACAAAGGAGAGCTACAGGGAAACGCTATGGAGTTCGAGGGCTATGGCTTATCAAATCTCAGGGGATTGTATCGGTTGCCACGCTTGCGTAGATAGCTGTCCTACGAAAGCTATTGTTGTTCAGGATGGGGAATACTGGATTAATCCTCTGTTGTGCAATGACTGCGAAGGTTTCTTCCCAGAACCTCAGTGCGTTAGCCTGTGTCCCGGTTCTGCCCCGCAGCCTTATGAAGCCATGAAGGGGCGCAACCGCACGGTCACGGCCCGCATTCGCAGCAGTCCACCTCTATTTTTGAACGGCCATAGCCAGGCTTTTGCTTCGTCAATTGTGGTCTGGGAAGCTTGCAATTTCCTATCTCAATTTCAATCTCTCAATCTGCAAAAGCAGGGAGATAACCAGGTTTGCTATCAGAAATCTGTTGGCCACAACCAGGGATCTCTGACCCTAACTCTATGTTTGGACGGGATCCCACAAAGTGCTCCGATCGATGTGCGAACTGCCTGTTTGCATCTTATTTTTGCTGCCTATGCCGCCGGGTTGGATAGCCCCTGGAAGGAATCCTTTGTTTTCACCGACTCACAATTGGAGTCCTATTTGGGCTGGGATAAACGTAAAGATCTGAGCAAGATGACCCGTCTCCACCTGTTCATGACCTGGATAGAGCAGCTCTGTCGGATTCAAGTCTCCATCGATTGGCCGGATCAGGGGCGGGTGAAGGGGTTTTCGGTACCGGCTGGCCCTCTGTGGAGGCTGCTCAAGATGCATCGCCACTTTCAAAAAGATGAGCAGGGCTGCAACCATCTGGTGGGCCTGACTTGGGCGATTCAGCCCGGCGAATGGACACGGTACTTTCTCAATCGACAAGGGTGCCGCCAGGGGCAAGCCTTTTATCAGTACAGCAGCCTGCCCCTATCCCTGCTGCAGGCCGTGATGAGCCATTGGCAACACCATGAAGGAGCCATGCGCCTGCTGCTGTGGCTGTTGTTCAAAGTGAGGATGGGGCGGCAACAGCGTCTGACGGTGCCCACCCTGATGCGAGTGGCCTACGGGGAAGAGCGACTGCAGGAAGCTTATCTCAATCTCCAAGAACGCAAACGGCTGGTGCGCACCTTTGAAAGCGATCTGGAGGTTCTCAACCACTACGGCCTCAAGCCGGAGTTCGATCCCCTCACCTATCCTTCTTCCATTCAACCCCTGTGGGCTCGCCTGGAAGCTGTGCCCGAGGATGCGGACGAGGCATTGAACTTTTGGATTGAAGATGCCAACAACGGTGGCTTGCTGACGGCTGCCGGGCCGCGGGGCAAGTGGGGACTCTTGATGCAGGCTCGCATTCAACGATTTCATCTGCCCTCCGACTGGCATCGTCGAGTAGTTCAAGAAGCCAGATCCCCAACCCGAGAATCGGGATCCCGGCGGCAGCGTAGGGCAAAGTCTGCGCCTGCTGCAACAGCCTCTGATCTCCCTTGCCATCCCGAAGACCCAAAAGATTTTTCCTCAGGCAAGGCTTTGCGTGGGGCAGATATCTCAGCGGCACGCCAGCAAAAGGGAATCAGCCAGCGGGAATTGGCCCAGAGGCTGGGGCGCAGCCAGAGCTGGGTGCGGGATGTAGAGAATGGGCGGCTTCAGATCAGCCTAAACGATCGCCAGCGCCTTATCAAAGCCCTGTATTTGGATCCCAGGCAACAGCAAGTCTAGGCCAGTCACTCAATTTGCTAATCCACCACTAATCCACGGCGATGACCACATCTGAGGCTTTAATGGCAGCATACGCTTCTTTTCCAACTGCTATACCCAACCGTTCGGCAGAGTGCTTAGAAATAATGGCTGTTATTTCTATACCCGGTGCAACTTCCAGAATAATTTCGGCATTGACCATGCCCACCTGGACACTTTTTACAGTTCCTTTAAACAAGTTGCGAGTGCTGATTTGCATGATTTCTCCTTTGTTGAACACTTAAAGCAACAGGGGTGTTGACCAAACTGAACAAGAAGGGATCTCGGCAGATGGCCATTCAACATTGGTTTCAATACTATCAGATGCTTATCGTTGCCTCTGGGGAGGAAGGGCTGCCGATAGTCTAGGTGTGTATCTACAGATACAAATTACAACCCAATTCCGACAGTCAAAAGCACCGAACCATTGGCGGATTTTCCTGTTCTGAGAGTTGTCACGGGTCAAAGAAGAATGGCTATGAAACGAAGAACTGCAATGTTATTCCTAGGGATCCTGGCCGCCCTGGCTTTGAGGTGGGGGTCGGCTCCCGGCTTGGCACAATCTCAGCCCATTTTGGTGGGGGCTGCGGTGAGCTTGCAACCGGCTTTAACGGAAATCGACCGGTTGTTCACCGCCCGCTATCCCGACATCAAGGTTGAGTACAACTTCGCCAATTCCGGCTCTCTCCAGCAACAGGTGGAGCAGGGGGCGCCTCTGGACGTGGTATTTTTCGCAGCCGCCTCTTTTATGGACGCCCTTGCCCAGCAAAACCTGCTGGTGGCAGGATCCCGGCGAGATCTTCTCAGCAACCGCATGGCTTTAATTGTGCCTGCCAATGCCAGAACCAAGGTTCAGGATTTTGCCGACTTGGTGGCGGAAGAGATCCGGGTTTTGTCGATTGGAGATTTGCAGGCCATGCCCGCCGGACGCTATGCCCAGGAAATTCTCACCGAGGCGGGGGTGTTTGAGACGCTGCGGCCCAAGATGGTGTTTGCCAGCACGGTGCGGGAAATCTTAACGGCGGTAGAACAGGGCAATGCTGACGCTGGGATCCTGTTTACCTCGGATGCTCAGCTTTCAAATCGGGTGCGAGTAGTGGCTACGGCGGATCCCATTACGCCAATTATCTACCCGGTGGCCTTGGTGCGCGATACTCCCGCCGGACGGTCTTACTTGGAGTTTTTAACCTCAGAAGAAGCAGCAGAGGTGTTTGTGAAGTACGGCTTTATCCGCCTGTGAGGGATCCCTCTGCAATGGCGCGGATGAGTTACTCCAAATGAGCGACTACGACCTATCCCCGCTTTGGATCTCCCTACGGATTGCCGGCTTGGCCACGGGCATCACCTTTGGGGTGGGGACGCTGGCGGCTTACGGGATGTTGCACTACCGAGGTCGCTGGCGCTCTCTCATCGAGGCCCTCTTGTTGGCGCCGCTGGTGTTGCCGCCCACCATGGTGGGCTTCCTGTTGCTGCTGCTGTTTGGCCGGCGAACCCTTCTGGGACAACTTTTGGCCTCGCTGAACTTGTCGGTCATCTTCACCTGGTATGCCGGGGTGATCACGGCAGCGGTGGTGGCCCTGCCCCTGATGTACCGCACGGCCCTGGGAGCTTTCCAGCAGATCGACCCGACGCTGGTGGCGGCAGCCCGCACCCTGGGAGCAAGTAGGGCCAAGATTTTTACGCGGGTGCTGATCCCACTGGCCTTGCCGGGGATCCTAGCGGGGGTTACCCTCAGTTTTGCTCGCGCTCTGGGGGAGTTTGGCGCCACCTTGATGCTGGCAGGCAACATCCCAGGCCGCACGCAAACCCTGTCCATGGCCATCTTCTTTGCCGTTCAGGCGGGGGACATGCGGGGGGCAGCCATTAGCTCGGCCTTGGTCTTGATGTTGTCCTTGGGGGTGATGACGGCAGTTAACCTTTGGTTTCAGCGACAGCCTCTGCAGCAGCTTCCCCCTCGCCCCCTGCGGGTTCTGGCCAGAAGGGATCCGGATTTCTCAACTCCGGCCCCCCGCCTCTGGGTGGACATTGACAAGAAGCTGCCCCAATTTGAGCTGCAGGCGCAACTGAGCTGCGACGGGCGGCCATTAGGACTGCTGGGGGCCTCTGGATCCGGCAAAAGCCTACTTTTGCGCTGCATTGCCGGGATCGAAACCCCGGATGGTGGGCGCATTTTGCTCAACGAGCGGGCGTTGTTTGACGCCGAACAGGGGATCCGGCTGCCTCCGGCTCAGCGGCGGGTAGGGGTGATCTTCCAGAACTACGCTCTGTTTCCCCATCTCACCGTCGCCCAGAACATCGCTTTTGGGATCCCTGCGGGCTTGAGCGAAGCGGAAAAACAAGAGCGGATCCAGGCCCAGCTGCGGTTGGTCAAGCTGAAAGGCTGGGAAAACCGCTACCCCACCGAGCTCTCTGGAGGACAGCAGCAGCGGGTGGCCCTGGCGCGAGCCTTGGCTTCTGAGCCGGAGATCTTGCTGCTGGATGAGCCTTTTTCTGCTTTGGATGCCCACCTGCGCAGCCAACTGGAGCAGGAGATGGGGGAAATCCTAGCGGGCTACAAGGGAGTCACGCTTTTGGTAACCCACAACATTGAGGAAGCCTTCCGCCTCTGCGGGGATCTGGCTGTAATGGAGCAGGGGCGAATCATTGCCCAGGGGGACAAGCGTCAGCTATTTGAGGCTCCCCCCTGCCTTAGTGTGGCGCAACTGACGGGTTGCAAAAACATCTCGCGGGCCAAGCTCCTGGGCCCTCAACGGGTGCTGGCCTTGGATTGGGGCTGTGAGCTGCAGGTACAGGGATCCCCAGCGGGAGAATACATCGCCATCCGCGCCCACCACCTCACCTTCCGGCCCGACGGGAAGCTGCCCAACACGTTTCCGGCTTGGCTGGTGAAGTGGAGCGAGACCCCCCACCGGCTGACCCTCTTCTTTAGGCTGGGCGGTCCTCCTGCCCACAGCCAGGACTACCACCTGCAAGCCGAGGTGTGGCGGGAGCGCTGGCGAGAGGTGGAAGGTTGGGGATCCCCGTGGTGGCTGCAGTTGGATCCCCGGCATCTGATGGTGTTTTGAGTCTGGGCTTAACACCCGTCAAGTGGGTTCTTCGCCCAGGCAATAGCCCCGCGGGGTAATCAGCCGGTCTCCATGGCGAAAGGTCTGAGAGTTGCCGATAAAGACCAGGGTGAGCATGTCCACCTCCTCTGGATCCAGCTCCCCCAGGGTGGTAAGGCGGAGAGTTTCGCCAGGGCGGTAGAGGTTGCGGGCCAAAGCCACGGGGGTATGGGCGGGTCGGGCCTGCAGAAAGATCTGTAGAGCCTTGAAGAAGGGATCCACCCGCTGCCGGGAGCGGGGGTTGTAAAGGGCCACCACAAAATCGGCAGCTGCAGCCGCCTGCAGGCGTTTTTCGATCACCGGCCAAGGGGTAAGCAAATCCGAGAGGGAAATGGCGCAGAAGTCGTGCATCAGCGGAGCCCCCAGCCGGGCAGCAGCCGCCTGGAAGGCAGAGATCCCCGGCAGCACCTCCAGAGAAGGGCGGATCCCATCCCAGCCAGAGCGGACCAAGCACTCCAACACTAGCCCCGCCATGCCGTAAATGCCCGCATCCCCCGAAGAAATCACCGCCACCTTCAGCCCCTGCTGCGCCCAAGCGATGGCCTGTTTGGCCCGCTGCAGCTCTTGGGTAATGGGAGAGGCCTCCCGGATTTGGCCGGGGTGCAAAAGGGGATCCACCAGATCCAGATAAAGCTGGTAGCCAACAACCACATCGGCCTGAGTTAAAGCCATACGGGCAGCCAAAGTCAATTGACCCAGATCCCCAGGACCAGTGCCGATGAGCCAGAGGTGGCCGCTGCGAGGGGAATACTCCTGCGCCGCGCGGGCAATGGCCAGGGTGCAGGCCCCTTCGGTTTCTGACGTGAAGACCTGCTTGGGGCAGAGAAGAGTTGCCTTCCCCTCCGCAACGCAAGAGGGCCTCTCAAAAGCTCGGTCACCTCTTCCCCAGATCTGAGCCGCCAAAAGAGCAGCCGCCTCGGCTACGGAGGGAGTGCCCACCGCCTGCCGAACGGCCTCCGAAGGGTGGGGAACCGGGATCCCAGCCAAAGCCTCTGCCGGGAAAAACTCAATGGGCCAGCCATAGGCTTGGGCCAGCTCCAGAAGACCTGGCTCGTTTTGCTTCAGCTCCAAGGTGGCCAAGCCGGCAATGGCCTCGAACGCCAGCCCATGGGCCTGCAGCAGGCGGCGCAGGGATCCCTCTAGCCAAGCGCGGGTGGTGCCCCGCTCGCAGCCCACCCCCACCCACAGCACCCGCGGATGCCAGTGCACTGTCGGGATCCCCGTGGGAGGGGAGAGGTATTCCCCAATCCAGATCTGGGCAACGGGATGGGGAGGAGAGGAGGCCACTAGGGGATGATCTGCCGGCCAAGCTTGTCGCCAAAGCCGCGTGCCGCAGGTCTGGTGAACGGCCACCGGCTCTCCCCGCGTCAAGGCGGCTGCCACCCCGTTCCAATCTCCAGCGCCCCGCCGCCAGCCGTAGGGATCCCCCAGCAAATCCAAAGGCGGGATCCCCAGCCCCTCGGAAGCAGAGGTGAGAACCGGCTGGGCTCCCAAGGTAGCGGCCACCTGCCGCGCCAGGGCATCGGCCCCCCCCACATGTCCCCCGCACAGGCTAATAGCCCAGCGACCGGCTTCGTCCACCACCACCACCGCTGGATCCCGCTGCTTGTCCTGCAAGAGGGGGGCAATGAGCCGCACCACCGACCCTGCGGCCAAGATGAAGAGACAGCCCTGCACCTGGGGCCAGGTTTGGGCAACGGCTTCTGCTAGGGAGCCTGGCGCTGTGGGATCCTTGGGATCCCCGTAAGCCTGCCAGGGGGAGGGCAGCCCCTGCGGGTCAGCTTTGCTCCAGCAGCTCACCTCCTTGCCCAAGAGCGGGATCAGAGAGTTGGCCAACCGGCGGGCGCGCGGGCTGGGGGCAAACAGAGCAAGCTTCATCGAGCGTGGGCCAAGGCCAGGATTCTCCCCGGATCCTATACTGGACATAGAGCCACCCGCGAAGGGAAAAGTGCCGATGGTCATCCCACCTGGACTGATGCTGCCCCTAATCCCCCTGGAGGTTTTGCTCTCCACGAAGGGGCTGATGTTTTTGCTGCTATCGGCCTATGGGGGGGCCATGTGGACATTCTTAAGCGGCGCTCCCCGCGTCCACACCATCATCGTGCCGGACTTGGAGCAGGCCAGAGGGTTTTACGAGAAGGTGTTGAAACTGCCGGAAGCGGAGCTGCCCCTGCAGTACTACTACGGCTACGAGCAGAGCATGGTCGGCTACAGCCTAGGATCCGCTTACTTTCCAGGGGATATTGGCCTCAGTCCCCGCTTCGATGCCAAAGCCCGTCCCACCTCTGGGCCCACCCAATTGGATACCCCCGGACTTTGGTACCAACTCTCCGACAATGTTCAATTGCACGTGATCCCTGGCTCTACAGATCCCTATGCGGGGTCCGGTTCCTACGGCAACGCCTCTAGGCCTAGCTCCTCATCTGCTTCTGCTTACGGGACTGTACCGGCAGCGGGCCGCAGCAGCGGCGTTCGCTATCGCCATGTCAGCTATGAGCGGGAGTCCCTTAAGGCCCTTCTGAAGCGAATCAACAAACAAGGGATCCGCAACAGCATTCGCTCCGAGAAGCCCTTCGTCTTTTGGGTGCGGGATCACCAGGGTCAGATTATCGAATTTGCCGAACTGAAAGGCTGACGGGATCCCCTAAGATTGGTAAAGGAAAGCAAAAAGTCGGCGGTGGGGAGACGCCAACGGATGAAACGGGTGCTGCTGTTGGTGCTGGGCTTGCTGTGGCTTGGGGTGTGGGGCGGCCAGCCGGCCATAGCTCTATCGCGGGCCAAGGACAATCCGGTGGTGAGCGTGCAATCCCCAGCCAAGGACTTCATCACCACCGAGTCGGGATTGCAGTACTACGATATTGCTCAAGGCAGTGGGCCTTCGCCTCAGCCGGGGCAAACGGTGGTGGTCAACTACGTGGGCAAGCTACAGGATGGCACCATCTTCGATAGCTCCTACAAGCGCAATCAGCCTTTTGTCTTCACCTACGGAGTAGGGCAGGTGATCCGTGGCTGGGAGGAAGGGCTGGCCACCATGCGGGTGGGGGGCAAGCGGTACTTGCGCATTCCGCCGGAGTTGGCCTATGGCAGCCGCGGGGCAGGCGGGGTGATCCCCCCCAACGCCACCTTGGATTTTGAAGTGGAGCTCCTGGCCATCCAGTAGATTCAGATCTTGCAGAGACCGAATATCCAGGCGGCATTGGGCTTGTGCAGGAACTCCCTTCCCCGGAACTGTCTTCTTCTTGGCGGCCCAGTTCTCTGGCAGCAGATCCTGCCCTAGAAAAAGCTCGCCTGCGCCAGCACTTTCGCCAGCTACGGCAGAGGTTGGACAGATCCCTTATCAGCCAGAAGATCGTGGCTCATTTGGCCTCTTGCCCCCAACTTTTGGCCGCCAAAACCATCCTGGCCTATGTGGCCTTCGGCTCCGAGGTGGACTTGGGATCCCTGTTTGCCCTTTTTCCAGAGAAGCAGTGGGGGATCCCCCGTTGTCTGCCGCGGCGGCAAATGCAGTGGCACCGCTACCAGCCGGCTGAGCTTGTCCCCAACTGCTGGGGCTTGCTGGAGCCTTCTCCCGGCAGCACAGTTATCGACCCTGGCAAGGCGGATTTGATCCTGGTGCCCGCCCTGGCCTGCGATCGGTGGGGAAGGCGTTTGGGCTATGGCGGCGGCTATTACGACCGCTTTTTGGCCGCTTTGCCGGATCCCAGTGTGCCCAAGTGGGGCATCCTCCCCCAAGCCTGCTTGCTGGAGCAGCCCCTGCCTCAGGATCCTTGGGATCAGCGCCTGGATGGGATCCAAACCGAGGAGAGGTTCTACGAGACGGGGATCCCCTAGACTAAAGAGGGTGGGCCTTGGAGGAAAAACGATGAGCCAAGTTTGGAAGCCGGCGCAGTGGCTAACCCAAAAGCTGCGTCTTGTCTGCATGAGCTTTGGCTGTGTGGCATTGGCGGTGCTCTTGATGGGCTTTGGGGCGATCCCCCTGCAACTGAAGGATCTCCACGTCACCCCCTGTCCCGATACCCCCGAATACACCAACCTGGTGACCAGCAACGGCAACCCCATACCGGCCAGGTGCCTGTTCGTCGAAGGCACAGTGGTCAACCGCTCCAAAAATACCCTGCTGAACGCGGATGTCTTCGGTCGGCTTTACGATGCCAACGGCAACGAGGTTCTGCCGGAGCGTACCCGCCTGGGGGCCATTGCAGAAGTTCCTCCCGGCGAGAGCCCTTTTTCAATTCGCATCTCGGTGCCCATAACCAGCCCCCTGCCCCTCACCCTGGAGCAATTCAAGGCCAGCGGCTTCAGCGGTACCGTGCGCCGATGAGGTCCAAAGCTGGCGGCTGAACTCCACCTGGGTGGGGCGCTCAGGCAAATGGAGCTGGGCAACCACAGGCGGGGTTTGGGCGATCAGCCGGCCCCGGCGGAAGACATACAGGCAAGCTGGTTTCAGGCGAATGGCTTCGACGGCATCGGCGGCCTGGAGCACCACCAGATCGGCGTAGCAGCCGGGTTCCAGGCCGTAGCCTTCCAACCCCAGAATGCGGGCCGGGTTTTCTGTTACCGCCAAAAAACACTGGCGCATCTGCTCATAGCCAGTCAGTTGGGCGGCGTGGATGGCCATGTGGGCCACCTCCAGCATGTTGCCGCTGCCCAAAGGGTACCAGGGATCCATCACGCAATCCTGGCCAAAGGCTACCGTCAAGCCTGCGTCCATCAGCTCGGGCACCCGGGTCAGCCCCCGCCGCTTGGGGTAGGTGTCGTGGCGCCCCTGCAGCACTAGGTTTACCAGCGGGTTGGCAACCACCCCCAGCTCCGCCTCGGCCATCAGGGGGATCAGTTTGCTGACGTAGTAGTTGTCCATCGAGTGCATGGAAGTTAGATGGGATCCGGCTACCCGCCCCTGCAAGCCCAGCCGCAGCGTTTCGTAGGCCAAGGTTTCCACATGGCGCGAAAGCGGATCGTCGGTCTCGTCGCAGTGCAGATCCACCCGCAGGCCGCGCGCCGCAGCAATCTCGCACAGGGCCCGCACCGAAGCTGCTCCCTCGGCCATCGTCCGCTCGAAGTGGGGGATCCCGCCCACCACCTCCACCCCCAAATCCAGAGCCTTCTCCAGAAGCTGCACCGCCCCTGGCGAGCGATAGTAGCCATCCTGAGGAAAGGCCACCAGTTGCAAATCCAAGTAGGGAGCCACTTTTTGCTTGACTTCCAGCAGCGCCCGCACCGCCAACAGGTTGGGATCGCACACATCCACATGGGTGCGGATGGCCAGGATCCCACGCGCCACTGCCCAGTCGCAATAGGTCAAGGCCCTCTCCATCACCGCCTCGGGGGTCAACAGCGGCTTCAACTCCCCCCAGAGGGCGATCCCTTCTAGCAAGGTGCCCGACTGGTTGACGCGCGGGATCCCATAGGTGAGGGTGGCATCCATGTGAAAGTGGGCATCCACGAAGGGGGGCGACACCAAGCGGTTGCTGACATCAATTTCTTGGGGGGCAGTGGCTTGCAAGTTGCTTTCCAGAGCCACAATGCGATCCCCCTGGATACCGATATCGATTCCCTTGCGGCCATCCGGCAAATTGGCCCGGCGCAAAATGAGATCCATATGTTGTGGCTATTTGTTTGAACTTAGGATGGAAAGAAGCAACTACAGTTGACTGAATGATAGGCCAAATCAGATAAAGATGTCTTAAATTACCTCAAAGCCCGAATTTAGGAAACCAGTTGATTGGGTTATTGCTCACTTTATAAAAGAGGGCTGTAGTCCCCAACAGCATCCGGTTGTGCAAGATATCAACCAAGTAGTCAGAGGGATAATCTATCGAGAGCTGATTTGAGAGGACTTGGCCCTTACATCCATTCCAACCGTCAGCGAAACTTCGTTGTCCATTACAAACAAGCTCCTTCTCAAAAAATTGTATTTCAGGACACATATTTTCAGGGATCCCCCCTTTACGATAAACCGGTCAGTAACCCGATCTCGAACTAACCTCAACAGAAGCGACTATGGCACGTTTAGAACTCTCCCGGCGGGACTTCTGCCTGCGTTCTGGGGCTTTTGTGGCTGGCCTGATGGGGAGCCGCTGGTTGGTTCGCGATGCCGCGGTGGCTCAAGGAACCAAGCTGAAAGTGGCTGGGGTTTATACGGTTCCCATTGAGCAGCAGTGGGTGAGCCGGATCCATAAAGCGTTGATGGCTGCCCAGAAGCGGGGGGATATTGACTATACCTGGTCGGAGTCAGTTTCCAACACCGACTACCCACGGGTGCTGCGTCAGTATGCCGAGAGCGGCGTCCAACTGCTGGTGGGTGAGGTCTTTGGGGTGGAGCGGGAAGCGCGGGAGGTGGCCAAAGACTATCCTAAGGTCAGCTTCTTGATGGGATCCAGCCTCAAGCCGGATCCTGCCCTGAGCAATTTTGCCGTGTTTGACAACTACATCCACGAGCCTTCCTATTTGACGGGAATGGTGGCCGGGGGGCTGACCCGCTCCAAAATCATCGGCATGGTGGGGGGCTATCCCATTCCAGAAGTGAACCGCCTCATGAATGCTTTTATGGCAGGGGCGAGGGAACTGCAGCCGGAGGTGAAGTTTTTGGTCACCTTTATCGGCAGTTGGTTTGATCCCCCCAAAGCCAAAGAGGCGGCTTTTGCCCAAATTGATGCCGGCGCAGATATCCTTTACGCGGAGCGGTTTGGGGTATCTGATGCCGCCAAAGAGAGGGGCGTTTTGGCCATCGGCAATGTGATCGATACCCAGCCGGACTACCCGGAAACGGTGGTGGTCAGCGCCCTGTGGCACATGGAACCCACCATCGACAGAGCCATTGCCGCGGTGAAGGCCGGAGAATTTAAGGCAGAGGACTACGGGATCTACAGCATGATGAAATATGGGGGATCCAGCCTCTCCGACTGGGGAACCTTCGCCGACAAGGTTCCGGCTGAACTGAAAGCTAAGGTGATGCAGAGGCAGGCAGAGATTCTGGCAGGGTCTTTTGTTGTAGCCATCGATGATAGCGAACCCAAGTCCACCCTCTGAAGCGCCTTTGGCCTTGAAGGTGGTGGGCATTACTAAGCGCTTTGGTGCTCTGCTGGCCAACGACCAGATTGATCTTGAGCTGCGGGCCGGGGAGATTCTGGCCATCTTGGGGGAAAATGGGGCGGGCAAAACGACACTGATGAACATCCTGTTTGGGCACTATGTTCCCGATCAGGGTCAGGTGTGGGTGTTTGGTCGGCCCCTCAAGCTGGGATCCCCGGCGGCTGCCCTGGCGGCAGGGATAGGCATGGTGCATCAGCATGTGGTCTTGGCCGATAATCTGTCGGTGCTGGACAACATTCTTCTGGGCACTCAGCCCCTGTGGCACCTGTGGTCTCGGCGGCGAGAGGGACGGCGGCGCATCCAAAAGCTGGCCGAGGAATTGGGGTTGGCCGTGGATCCCGAGGCCCTGGTGGGATCCCTGACCTTAGGGGAGCGGCAGCGGGTGGAGATCCTCAAGGTGCTGTATCGAGGGGCGCGGATCCTGATTTTGGATGAGCCTACGGCGGTGTTGACCCCACCGGAAATTGAGCCGTTTTTTCACACCCTACGGCAGATGGCCGGTCGCGGGCTGGGGATCCTGCTGATTTCCCACAAGCTCCAGGAGGTGATGCGCATCAGTGACCGGGTGATGGTGCTGCGCTCAGGGCGGGTGGTGATGGCGGGCAAGACGGCTGAGATCCATCCCACAACTCTGGCGGAAGCGATGGTGGGGCAGCGGTTGGCGGCGGTGGTCAAAGCGCCCTTGTCTGTTGGGGAGACGATCCTGGAGCTGCAGCAGGTCTCCTGTCGGGCAGGGCAGCAGCATCTGGAGCAGGTTTCTCTGACGGTGCGGCGTCACGAAATCGTGGGTATTGCCGGGGTGGCGGGCAATGGGCAGGCCGTTCTGGCAGATCTGGTCTGTGGGGTGATCCGGCCCCACCAAGGTCATCTCCATCTGCATGGCCGAGTCCTGCGGCTGATCTCTCCTGCTGAGATGGTGCGGCAAGGCATGGCCCGGATCCCGGAAGACCGCCACAAGACCGGACTGATCGGTTCCCTTAGCCTGTGGGAGAATTGGGTGATCGAGCGCTATCGGGATCCCGAATTCTCGCGGTGGGGGATCCTGCGTCACCGCCAAATCTATCAGCAGGCCCACACCTGGCTACAGACCTACGACGTGCGGGGACTCCAGAGTGGGGATCCGCGGCAGGCGCTCCAGATGCCAGTGCAACTGCTGTCCGGCGGAAATATGCAAAAAGTGATCCTCTCGCGGGAGCTGTGTCGGGATCCCCAGGTGATTGTGGCTCACCAACCGACGCGGGGACTGGATCTGGGGGCTGTGGCCTATGTGCATGCCCAACTTCTGGCAGCAGCCCGGGCTGGAGCCGGGATCCTGCTCATTTCCGAAGACCTGGATGAATTGCTGAGTTTAGCGGATCGAGTGGCGGTGCTCTATCGCGGTCGGCTTTCCTCGGCAGTCCCGACCCAAACCACAACGGTGACCGCCTTGGGGTTGCGTATGGCCGGGCAGGAGGTGGCCGATGCGTGTTGAACCCCGTTCCACGGTGCCCCTCTGGCTGATCCTGAGTGCGCCGATGGCAGCCATTGTCCTGGCTTTCCTCTCCTGTAGCCTGCTGATCCTGTGGACGGGATCCCCGGTTTTGGCAGCCTATGGAGCTTTGCTGCGGGGAGCGGTGGGATCCCCCTTTGCCCTAAGCGAGACCTTGACTCGGGCCGTTCCCCTGATCCTGACGGGATTGGCGGTGGCGGTGTGTTTTCGGGCCAAGTTGTGGAACATCGGTGCAGAAGGCCAGTTTTATGGCGGGGCTCTGGTTGCCAGCCTCTTGGGCACCGGTGGGCTTTTGCTGCCGCGCCCATGGTTGGTGTTGGTGCTGCTGCTGGCGGGCTGGATTGCTGGAGGGCTGCTGCTGTGGATCCCGGCCTGGCTCAAGACCCAGTTCCAGGTGGACGAAGTGGTGACCACCTTGCTGCTCAATTTTGTCATTCTTCTCGGGATTAGCTATCTCCTGGAAGGCCCCCTCAAAGATCCTCTGGCTCTGGGTTGGCCCCAAGGTCGTGCCCTTGTGGATGCTGCCCTACTGCCGCGGCTGATCCCCCGCAGTCGTCTCCATGCCGGTTTGATCATTGCCCTGCTCGCTGCCCTGGGGGTGTGGGCCATAGAGCGGTTCACCGTTTGGGGCCTAGAAATGCGAGCCGTAGGCGCGAACCCGGAAGCGGCCAGGTTTCTCGGCATCCCAGTCCAGGGAGTTATTTTGTATACCTCACTGCTGGGAGGGGGGCTGGCAGGCTTGGCGGGAGCTTGTGAACTTCTCGGGCTCAAGGGCTATCTCACCTTGGATTTATCCCCGGGCTTTGGCTACACCGGCATTGTTGTTGCCCTGTTGGCCCAACTGCATCCCTTGGGAGTGGTGGGGGCCGCAGTTTTCATTGCCGGGGTTTATGTGGGAGCCGATACCATGGGGCGTAGCTTGGGCGTTCCCACCTATCTTGCCGATGTCATTGTTGCTGCTGCCCTGCTGTGGATGTTGGTCTGCATGGGATTGGCCCGTTATCGTCTGCGCTGGGACTGAGCACCCATGTCTGCACTCCTGAGTCTAATCAGCTTAATCAGCACCACCAGCTTTTGGGTTGCCACCCTGCGCATTGCCACTCCCTTGCTCTTTGGCACTTTGGGCGAAGTCCTCTGTGAGCGGGCCGGCGTTCTCAATTTGGGCATCGAAGGGATCATGACCCTGGGGGCCATGACCGGTTGGCTGGTGGTCTATCAGGGATCCGGATTGTGGTGGGGCGTAGCCTTTGCTGCCGTCCTCGGTGCAGGTGTGGGCTTGATTCACAGCCTGTTGACCGTCCGCCTTGGGGTTTCCCAGCACGTCACCGGCATTGGCATTACCCTCTTGACCATCAATGCTGCTTATTTTGTTTATCGCATGGCCCTGCCCCAGGTCACCTCTCCCCCCAAAATCGTCCCCTTCAGTCCTTGGCCGATCCCCGGTCTCTCCAGCCTGCCCTTTCTGGGAGAAACCCTGTTTACCCAGCCGCCCCTCACCTACCTCGGCCTTCTCCTGGTGCCCCTCATGGCCTACATCCTCTACCGAACTCCGCTGGGCCTGGCCGTGCGCATGGTTGGAGAAAATCCCCAGGCTGCCGCTTCCCAGGGGATCCCGGTCTATGCCGTTCGCACCGGGGCCGTGATGGTGGGCAGCGCTCTCATGGCGGTGGCCGGCGCTTTTTTAACCCTCTCTGCGTTCGATGCGTTTTTCTTCAATATCGTCAATGGGCGGGGGTGGATTTGCATTGCTCTGGTGGTTTTTGCCGCTTGGGATCCCTGGCGAGCCTTGGCAGGGGCATTGTTGTTTGCTGGATTTGATGCCTTGCAATTACGCCTTCAGCAGCTTTGGGGCAGCCGGATCCCCTATCAGTTTTTCTTAATGTTGCCCTATCTGCTCAGTATTGTGGCGTTGATTTTGGTCTCTCGCCATGCCAAAGCGCCCCGCGCCCTTTTGATCCCCTTTCGCCCTGAAGAACGGATTTGACTACTGGACTTTCAAGAAGCCGAAAATTACTCCTATTGAGCCTTTGCCCTTGCCCCAGAAGCCTGTATGTCTTACGTCAAGACGATTGTCTGTTTCGCCAACTCCAGAAAAATGGCCGGTCGCTGTATTGCCGGCAAGGAATGGCAGAACGGAGAGCCAGGAGAATGGGTGCGTCCTGTCAGCAGCCGCCCGTCACATGAGGTCTCTGAACATGAGAGGTACTACGAGAGCGGTGGCGACCCAGAACTTCTTGATATTCTCTGTGTCTCTTGTGATACACCTCAGCCACTACCTCACCAGAGGGAGAACCACGTTATCAATCCAAAGCACCGCTGGAAAAAAGTTGGCCACCTGCCTTGGGAGGATATCAACAGTTGGCTAGACAACCCTGAGAATCTCTGGGGCACTGGCGAGAGCAGCTATGCTGGGTGGAACAACCGGTTAAGTGTCGGGCGAGAAAGCGGAGTTTCTCTTTACCTTGTACCGGTCGAGCATTTGCGTCTGTTGGTTGGTTACAAGGCACCAGGATACCCGAATTCTAAGCGTAGAGTACGCGGCGAGTTTGTATACAAGGGAGTAAAATACTGCATGGATGTTACCGATCCTGTGATTGAACGGGATTTCCTAATGGGCGAAGACGGTCAATATGACATCCCCGATCCGGTGCTGTGTGTTAGCCTTAGCGATCCCTACTTGGGCTATTACTACAAGCTGATAGCGGCTGTTCTCTACTCAGGTCGACTCATATGAAATCAGAGATCTACACGATTGGTCACTCAAACCACGAGATTGATTTTTTCATAGACTTACTGCGCCAGTACAACATCACCGGTATTGGCGACGTTCGCTCACGTCCATATAGCCGTTACGTCCCTCAATATTCACAAGAAAAGTTGAAAAGTGCTTTAGCGGCAGCAGGTATTGCTTACGTCTTTCTGGGCAAAGAATTGGGAGGACGTAGCGAAAATCCGAGCTGCTATGATCAGGGTAGGATTCAGTATGAACGACTGGCAAATGAGCCAGCCTTCCTCGAAGGGATCGACCGTCTGATCCAAGGTTCTAGTCGGTATCGGATCGCACTGATGTGTGCTGAGAAAGACCCTATTGAATGTCATAGATCGTTGCTGGTGGCGCGTAAACTTTTTCAAAGTGGGATTCCGGTCAACCACATCTTGGCCAATGGCTCTTTGGAGACTCATGAGGCTCTAGAATCTCGTCTTCTTGCCCTTTGCAAACTTCCAGAGGGGGACTTGTTTAGAAGTCGGGAAGAGTGTATAGCCGAAGCCTATCTCATTCAAGGCAGGCGTGTCGCCTATCGAGATGAGAAAATGTCAAAAAGTGATGAGCGGAGCGCGAGGCCATGAAGATATTTACAATAGGGTTCACGAAGAAAAGTGCAGAACAGTTCTTTAATCGTTTAAAACAGCCTGGTCTAGTTCGAGTTGTTGATGCTCGACTTAACAATACCTCACAACTGGCAGGATTCACGAAAAAGAATGACCTAGAGTTCTTCCTTCACGAGATCTGTAAGCTTGGATACATTCATTTGCCAGAATTGGCACCGACCCAAGAAATTCTTGATGCTTATAAAGCTAGTGGTGACTGGTCTAATTATGAGAGACAGTTTTTGTCGTTGATGGCCGAGCGTCGTATCGAAGATCAAGTGGATAAAAGTATTCTCGATGGAGGGTGTCTGCTTTGTAGTGAAGCTACTCCTGAGCACTGTCATCGTAGGCTGGTTGCTGAATATTTGCACAGAAAATGGGGTGATGTTGAAATCGTGCATCTATAAAAGCCAAGAGCTGGCACTACGGCTTTTTCCGATTTATGCAGCTATTCCAAGTTGCAGCAGGGTTCTGGCAACACGGAGCGAAAGGGATGCCCAACTGATTTGGAAACTCTCTCACCGACAGCAAGCTCAATACAGGGATCCCCGCTTGGGCAGATCCAACACATTGACATCTTTGGGGTTGACCTTGAGCAGATGATGGGCGAGCAGGAAGCCTGTGATCGTCTGGGTTTGGCTGCCCCATGCGTACCTCTGTTGGGTCATGGAAGTATTCCGCCTACTTTTGTTCGGGAATGACCTTGGTTTGAATGTTGCACCCGTTGCTGATGACATCGCCGTACTGTTGCCCCCGCAACACTGGGCCAGTGTTTGCCGCCGTTGCTTTTGGATCCCAAGTTCCTGCTGTCAGCTAGCGTGTATGGTAGATGAAAGCTTGTTTTTGGGTCTTTCCCCGTCCCTATGCCCAGGGCTAGCACCTCTCGCCATCAGACCGACCCCCGCTTCAGCTCTGCTATCGCTACGCGAGGCTTTCGCGAACAGGCCAAAGGGTTAAAGCCCCACCAACAAAAGCAACTGCAACGGCTTTACCAACTGCGCCTACCCCCCAACCGCCTGGTGACGGTGGAGTTTGCCCAACGGCTGGGATCCCTGACCCAAGAGTTGGAAGGCCGGCCCATCAGCGTTTACCTCAACCGGCGCGGCCAGGTGATCCGCGTAGGGGTGGGATCCCCTTTTGAAACCCAGATTCCCGCTTGGGAATTGCCCCGCCAGGGGGCCGAGCGCCTATCCGGGATCCGCTGCATCACCACCCAAATGGGGGAGGGGGGCCCCGGTCAAAAAGCGCTGACGGCCATGGCTTTGCAGCGTTTGGATGCCCTCATCACCCTTTCCGTGTCCAAGTCAGGAGGGCACCGACGCCGGGGAGGAGCGGCTACGGGCTTTGTTCACCGGGCCTATCTGGCCCATCTGCTGCCGGAGGGAGAGCGCCGTTGGCAGGTTTCTGAGCCTTTGCCTTTGGGGATCCTGGCAGAACAGGATCTGCAGGAGCTGGTGGCGGAGCTAGAAGATGGCTTTCGGCGCCAGTTGACCGCCCGCCAGGTGGATCTGGATCAGGATCGGGCCATCCTGGTGGGGCTGCAGGAGTCCGGGCAGAGCTACGAGGATCTCATGGATGGGTTGGCGGAGCTGAGCCGCCTGGTGGAGAGTGCCGGCGGACAGGTGCTGCAAGCCCTCTGGCAGAGGCGCGAAGGCCCCAATTCGGCCACGGTAATCGGATCCGGTAAGGTGCAAGAGCTGGCTCTGCTGGTCCAGGATCTGGGCGCTAACTTGGTGGTGTTCGACCGGGAACTCACCCCCAGCCAGGTGCGCACCTTGGAAGAGGCGGTGGGGGTGCGGGTGGTGGATCGCAGCGAGGTGATCCTGGATATTTTTGCCCAGCGGGCCAGAACCCGGGCCGGAAAATTGCAGGTGGAGCTGGCCCAACTGCAGTATTTGCTACCTCGCTTGGCCGGTCGAGGGCGCACCATGTCGCGGCTAGGTGGGGGCATCGGCACCCGTGGCCCGGGGGAAACCCAACTGGAAATGGAGCGGCGGGCCATCCAGCGGCGCATCAGCAAGCTGCGGCAAGAGGTGGAAGAGCTGCGCCGCCACCGCCAGCGGCTGCGCCAACGGCGCGAGGCATCCCAAATTCCCGTGGTGGCCCTGGTGGGCTACACCAACGCCGGCAAATCCACCCTCCTCAATGCCCTCACCCATGCCCAGGTCTACGTGGCCGACCAACTCTTTGCCACCTTGGATCCCACTACCCGGCGGCTGGATCTGCCCAACCGGCAGGCGGTCCTGCTGACCGACACGGTGGGATTTCTAACCGAATTGCCAGACCAACTGGTGGATGCCTTTCAAGCCACCCTGGAAGAGGTGACGGAAGCCGATGCCCTACTACATGTGGTGGATCTCTCCCACCCCAACTGGGAGGGGCAAATCGAGGCGGTGGAAACATTGCTGGACGAGATGCCCTTGGCCACCGGCCCCCGGCAACTGGTGTTTAACAAAATCGACCGCCTGGATCCCGAATGGGTAGAGGATGTGCGCCTGCTCTACCCGAAGGCCCTGTTTGTTTCCGCCACCACCGGCCAAAACCTGGATCAGTTGCGCCACACCCTGGCCCAATTTGCTGCAGTTCTAAGCCCCAACCCCTTCGATAGTCAGGAACCCAGAGATCCCTAGAAGCATTCCATAAGGATTTCGCAACTTGCAAATTGCATTTATACCCCCTGTCAACATAAACATTCGGTTACATTGAGATCGAGATTGTTACCCGACTTAAAGTTAGGGAGAGAACATGGCCTCTACTGCAGTTGTACCTCAAGTCGCACCTCGCTTGGCCCCATCCCACCTGACGCTGCAAACTCTGCCTATCGGGGCCGACACCCTCGCCATTCGCTCCCAAGATTGGGATCGGGATCGATTTGACATCGAATTTGCTCTGGAAAACGGCACCACCTACAACTCCTTTTTGATTTGCGGCGAGAAGGTGGCCTTGATTGACACTTCCCACGAGAAGTTTCGCCGGTTGTACTTGGATTGCCTGCAAGGGATCGTGGATCCCACTGCGATCGACTACCTGGTGGTCAGCCACACCGAGCCAGATCACAGCGGCCTAGTCGGTGATCTGCTGGAGCTGGCGCCCCAGATGACGGTGGTGGCCTCCAAGGTGGCGGTGCAATTTCTGGAAGATCTGGTGCATCGGCCCTTCCAGCGGCTGGTGGTGAAACAGGGAGATCGCTTGGATCTGGGCAAGGGGCATGTCCTGGAATTTATCTCTGCCCCCAACTTGCACTGGCCCGACACCATCCTCACCTACGACCACGGCACCCAGATCCTTTACACCTGCGACGTGTTTGGGATGCACTACTGCGACGACTTTGCCTGGGATGAGCATCCCCATCTGCTGCAGGCGGACTTTAAGCTCTACTACGACTGCCTCATGGGGCCCAATGCCCGCTCGGTGTTGTCTGCCCTGAAGCGCATGGAAGCCTTGCCTCCCATCGCTGCCATTGCTACCGGCCACGGCCCCCTGCTGCGCCATCACCTGTCCGACTGGGTGGGGCAATATCGCACCTGGAGCCTCGAGCAGGCCAAAGCCGAGCGCCTGGTGGCAGTGTTCTACCTGTCCGGCTATGGCCAGGCGGAAACCTTGGCTCAAGCCATTGCCCGTGGGATCCAAAAAACCGGCATCCAGGTGGAGCTGGCAGATTTACGGCTGGTGGATGCCCACGAGGTGCGGGAGCTGATGAGCTTGGCCGCCGGTGTGGTGATAGGCATGCCGCCCCAATCAGGGCCTGAGGCCGCCACCACTCAAGTGCTGCTGAAAACCCTTTTGGCCTCTGCCCACAGCAAGCAAGGCTTTGGTCTGTTTGAGTCGGGCGGCGAAGATGATGAGTCGGTGTACCTCTGCCGCAACACCCTGCAGGAGATCGGCGCCAAAGAGGTGTTTGCCCCCATTCTGCTTAAGCAGCCTGCCGGCGAGGCTCTGCTGCAACTGGCCGAAGAAGCAGGTACCGATCTGGGGCAGTGGCTGACGCGGGATCGCAACATTCAGCAGATGAAAGCCTTGGATGCCGACTTGGATCGCGCCCTGGGCCGCATCAGCAATGGCCTCTACATTATCACAGCCCGCAAAGGGCAAGCCACCAGCGCCATGCTTGCCTCCTGGGTGGCCCAAGCCAGCACCGATCCGCCGGGGATCAGCATTGCAGTAGCCAAGGATCGGGCCATCGAATCCTTCCTGCAGGTGGGAGATACCTTCGTGTTAAACGTGCTGCAAGAAGGCCATTACCAACCCTTGATGCGCCACTTCCTGAAGAGATTTCCACCGGGGGCCGACCGCTTTGCCGGGATCAAGACCTACCCTGCTGCCAACGGATCCCCCATCTTGGCCGATGCTTTGGCCTACCTGGAGTGCCGCGTGGTGAGCCGCCTGGAAACCAGCGATCACTGGGTGGTGTACAGCACCTTGGAAGCCGGTCGGGTCTCCAGCCCAGAGGGCCTTACTGCCATCCACCACCGCAAGGTGGGGAATCATTACTGATTGAGGCGTGAGCAGTGAGAAGGGAGAAGTGAGAGATGATCCCTCACCTCCAGCCCTTCTCCCTGGGGAAGCTGGGATCCCTGTAGCGAACAGACTCACAAATTCAATAGGACTGCCGATAGACCAAGCCATCGGGATGTAGGAAAAAAGGGCTGTCTTCTCCCAGGCGGATCCCGCTCTGCTCTAGCCAAAAGGGCAGTCTCTCTGTTCCCTGTTGAATCCTTTGGGATCCCTGCTGGGCTGGCCGATAAGGGACGCTGCCCAAACCCGAAGAGAGGGGATCTGAGGGGGCATACCTCTGTCGCCAGCGCTGGTAGGGGCTGACCGGTTCGCGAAAATGTTGCGTAGCGATAACCTCTGCCTTGTCGAGTGCAGTAGCAGTGTGGAGCACTTTCTGGGCTGTCGAGAGAGTAGAGGCAAGTGTTGACGATTCTGACAACTGCAACTGTGAAGAGGGCGAAAGGACGACCACCGGGCATGGCTCAGCTTGTGCCCAAGCCCCCGGCGCAAAAACCCAGGCAAGCCAGCAAAAGAAGATGGCACACCGCATGGGAAGATCCCTCCATAGGCCCAACCCAGTCGTCTCTCAGGCCATTTTCTGAAGAGGCAGGACTGAGAGCGCAGCTCCCATCTTGCCCATGCCAATTTGCAGGCCGAGTGACCGGGATCCCCCCAGTTGAGTGATCTCGATCAGATCAGCAGACCTACTCTAGAAATGGGGTCTAAAGCCCTGCTCTACCGCTGCGCAGTTTGCCTTGGCTTAGCCAGCCAGTAGAGCAAGGAGCATGTCAAGAAACGGCGGATTTGCCAGGATAGTCTGCGCTGCTGACCCGTACATAGGCGTGCCAAGCCAAGTCCAGCAGGCCATCCAACACCGCTGCAGCCACTGCCGGGCCTCCTTTGCGTCCCTCAGTGCGGATGTGGGGCACCATGGAATCGGCTAGCTCCTGCTTGGCTTGCACCACGTTCACAAACCCAGCCGGCGTGGCGATGACCAGAGCAGGGGCCACCTCCTTCTTTCTAATCAGCTGCACCAAGGTGGAGAGGGCAGTCTGGGATTGGCCAATCACAAAGATCGCCTCAGGGTAGCGTTGGGCCAGGGTTTCCAAGCCCCAAGCAGAGCGGGTCTTGTCCCTTTGGGGGCGGGTAATGGCTTCGCTGCTGCAATAGATGGGGTTGGAAAAGGTGTTCTGAACAGCCCAGGCAATGCCCACCTGCACCATCGGCTCATCGACCACAATGGTGGTACGCGCTGCCAAGGCCGCCGCCCCAGCCTGTAAGGCTTCGTTACCAAAACGGATGAGGTTCAAGTACTCAAAGTCGGCAGTAGCATAAATAACCCGACGAACCACCTCATACTCAGCAGGAGAAAGCTCGTGCTTGCCCACCTCCTGGTCGATGATCATCAGGCTCTCTGCATCGGTTACGTGCCACTCCATCGATCCCAGACCCCGCCCGCCGTTTATCCTCAGTAATGACAGGATTGTACCTGCAGAGGCTCCAATGGGTGGGAAAAACCATCGCTCAACCTGGGGGCCAGCCCATCCCCCGACCGCCCAGAACGTGAATGTGGAGATGAAAGACGGTTTGGCCGCCGTCTTCTCCTTCGTTGATCACCAATCGGTAGCCTTTATTTAAACCTGCCTCGGCAGCCACCCGTTGAGCGGTCAGCAGGAGATGTCCCAGCAATGCCTCATGTTCGGGCTTGGCCTGGGAAATGCCGGGGATGGGCTCTTTGGGCACCACCAAAATGTGGACAGGGGCTTGGGGGGCAATATCTTTGAAGGCCAGGGCTCTATCGTCTTCGTAAACGATTTGTGCAGGGATCTCCCTGCGAATAATCTTGCCGAAAACTGTGTCGCTCATGGGTGCTCACAAATTAGTTCTGCCCTTAGCCTACCTGCTAACCGCACATTCTCCCACCCAGGTGGCGAGAGTGGCGCTCGGCACCTACTGCTTCAGCAGCCATTCAAATTCCTGCCGCAGTGATTGAATATGCCCCACTCGCGAGACCAACAGCGCATCTCGCCCGGCATCGCGAAAACGAGAGCGCCACAAACTCACCAAATCGGGGTTGCTGCACCAAAAGCGGATAACAGCGTCGACCAACTGATCCAAGTCCCAGCCGCGCCGGGCCGGCACTTCCTCCACGGATCCCAGTAACGCATCGAGGGTGCAGGAGCTGGTACCCAGGTATTCCACCCCACAGGGCCGCTGGGCCAGCTTCTGTTGCTGATGAAAGAACTGTAGAGCAGGGGCGATGCCGATGATCTCGAAGGTGTAAACCATGTTGCTCCGCAACGCTGACGCGACTGGGCTCAGTCCTACAGAGTTTTTTGCGAAAGATCCTAAAAAGGGGACTAGCAGTCTCAAAACCAAATCAAGGTTGGGATCCCTTCCCAACTATCCTCGATCTGATCCTGGATGTTAGGTATTGATTATACTCAACTTGGGCAAAATGCCAAGGCAAAGGACAGGCAGATCCCTGCGTGGCGAAATACTTTTGCGCCACAGAGGAAGGCTTTGCCTGATGGGCACTCCCTCGTTCAGCTCTGTGTAAATAATCTGTGCAGAAATCTGTGCAGATAAGAGGTAAAGCTGCTAGCAAACACAAGTGAGGACTGCTAGCATCCAATGGGATCTTTTGCTAATTGGCTTTAGCTACACAACTACAGCCCACTAAGGGACCACGGGATACGGTTGTATGGTCATTCTAGGCTAATTGAGACACTCCCCAAGCGTTCCGCGCCGCTGCCGCGACCACCCCCAGCCCCTCTCCCAGAGGGAGTCATCCCTCACCCCCAACCCCTCTCCCAAAGGGAGAGGGGAGTTAGGAAGCAATACAACAGAAATCTTTCAGTTCTGTTTAAAATGACTATAAACCTGCTTGTTTTAAACCTCGTTGGGGTCAAGCCTCGTAAACACGATTTTTGTATCCCCCAGTTTGTGAACAGGCTGTATTGTCACCTGCCTTTTCTGCAGACATTGAAGCAGACATTGAAGATTGTGACTTGAGGCAAGCAAAAGCACAGGCATCAAAAAACTGGCGTGGCCGCATTCTCCGACCGCGCCACCAGCTCAAGCCCTCTCCTCTACCCAAGTCGGTATTGCGTCTTGGGCCTTTTCTTGAGTGGGGGGGAGTTGAAACTGGATGCGCGGCTGCCCTACCCCATAGGTGAGGGTGTAGCTCCACTGCAGGCAGCGCAGCCACAGGCGGGGGTAACGCGCTTCTAGCCAGGGCTGCAGGCGACGCAGCAGATTTGGAAGCCAGCCCCTGAACAAAGCAGAGGTCAAGGCCAGGCCGGTATAGCTGAGGTAGGTAGGTAGCCACTGGGCAAAGCCTTTGGCCCCTACGGCCTCCCAGATCCACAGCAGCAGCCGTGGGTTTTGCAGGGCAGCTTTGATGGCCATGCGGTTAAAGGCCAGCCAGCCGGCCCGGTCTTTGATGAAATCGTCCACCACCTCCGGCGGCTCGGTGGCGAGAATGCCGAAAAAGCTGTTGAGAGTGGCATTGATGCGCTCGGGGGGCAGCACCTTGCCGGTGGGCACCATCATCCCCCGCGAGAAGAGCCAGGTGACGGCCGAGTTGCCCTGGTAGGCCCGGATCTGGGCTAAGTCCGCCGCCCTGAGCAGGTCGTGGCGCAGCGCCGTATCCAGCAGATCGCACAGGCGGGGGCAATTGCGCACCAGGGATCCAAAGCCGGTAAAGCTAAGGGGCGATTGCATGG
>NZ_JANSIH010000201.1:0-26950 GCF_047462075.1 Synechococcus sp. R55.2 | reverse complement strand
TGTTTGGAAACAAACAGAATGCTATCGCTGCATAGTTGAACAGTGATGTTCAGCAATGTTCAGCGTAAATGTATCAGTCTAGGGCTCCCGGCCTGCTGTCGCAAGTGGTAGGCGGGGTTCGACCACTGACCAGAGGCGGGCAGCCACCTCTGCCGGGGATCCCTGGGCATCAACGCGGACAATCCGCTGTGGTTCTGCGGCAGCCAGAGCCTGGAACCCTTGGTAGACGCGGCGGTGGAACTCCAGGTGTTCTTGTTCGAGCTTGTCGCAAGACCCTGTTATCGCTACGCGACGCTGTCGCGAACGCGCCAGCGGGCCGGAGGCCTTCCGCGCCAGCCCCACCTCTGGGGGGAGATCCAGCCACAGGGTGAGGTGCGGCTGCAACCCGCCGGTGGCTAAGTGGTTGAGCTGGCGGATCTTCTCCAAGTCCAGCCCCCGACCGTAGCCCTGGTAGGCCAGGGTGGAATCGGTAAAGCGGTCGCAAACCACCACCTGCCCTGCCGCCAGAGCCGGCGCGATGACTTTGCTCACGTGTTCAGCCCGATCCGCCGCGTACAGGAGCAACTCCGCCAGAGGGCTAAAGGGATCCCCGTGCAGCAACAGCTCCCGCAGCGTTTTGCCCAGCGCCGTGCCCCCCGGCTCGCGGGTACACAGGCAAGCGTAGCCTTCTTGGCGCAGCCGCTCAACCAAGAGGGCCTGTTGGGTGGTTTTGCCCACCCCTTCCCCGCCTTCTAGGGTGATGAACACACCGTCGTCCTCTGCAGGAGGGTTAGCGCAGGTTGAGTTGGGGCTGCAAATTAAAGGAGTGCCCCGGCACCACCACGTAGACGTCGGGGATGTTGGTGGGCTCCAGGCTTTGCAGGGCTAACCCTTCGATGTTGGAGCGCAGGGCGTTGTTGATGGTGGCTTCCAGTTGGGACAAAACCTGCGCCTCGTTGCCCTGAGTAGCCAAGCCAGGAAACTGGCTGTACACGGCGCGCGCCAAGCTGCTGGCCAAGGGGAGCTGGATCAGGGTGAGGTTGGATCCCCCCAGCTGGGGGCCCAAGGTGTTGGCCCGGCCGCGGATGCCCAAAGCTTGGAGGGCATTGGCCGTTTGGCTGACGGGGATGGTGCAAGTATCCATCTTGTAAACGGGCACCGAAGCCATGGTCAGAGCAGAAACGCTGGTCAGTTGCACCACAGTAAAGGAGGCAGTGCCGTTATAGGCAAAGCAAAAATCGCGAAAGGCTGCGGGCACATTGGCAGCGCGGATGGGGCGCTCATCGTCAAAGCCGCCCGACTCGGCGAAGATGTTGCGGATAGCGAATCCCCCGAAGAAGGCCAGCAGGGCCACCACCAGCAGGATCGTCAGATCGGAGGAGGAGACCCCCCCGCTGGAGCTGCCGCCTCGCCCACCACCGCCATATCCCCCACCGCCAACATAGCTGGAGGTGTAGCCGTAAGCCGCGGAACGGCTGTAGTCACTGCGGTAGCCGGATTCCCCAAGGACTCCGTCCCGCTTACGCGAGCGGCCAGCAAAGGACTCCGTCCCGCTACCGCGAAAGGCAGAGGAACGGGCGGATCCGTCGTAACCTCGGCTGCCGGAGACAGAACGGCGGGGAACTAGCGCTTGCCCAGGGCGCTCACCGGCTCCTCCTGCAGCGGCTTTCTGCCCCCCCTTTTCGCTGTCAACACGAGACCCCTCGTCTCGGCCAGTCTGGGGGGAGCGGTTGGAAGGGCGAGAAGTGGCCCCTTGCGCGGACTCCCTGTAGCTATCCCGCCCATTCTCCAAGGACTCCGTCCCGCTACCGCGAACGTCCAGCCAATCCTCTGCGCCCACAAAGGTTGAGCCCTCTTCCGGCAAAGGGGGTGGAGAACGACGACTTTGCCGCCCCCTTCCTTCACCAGAGTTTGCAACCGAGGAGATCGCGGCTTCCTCACCGGCAGAATCCGGGGAATGGCGGCTGGGATCAGGGGCAGCAGTCCGTTCCGCTGCTGCAATGGGATCTTGATCCTCAAACTCAGAAAAACCCATAGTTCTTCGAGCGCTCCCCTCAGCTGCCAAGGCAAGACGGCTTTCAATTTCACTCCCCCGAAGGGAAGGGACTATTGTATGCTAGCAGCTCCCCAGCCAGGACATCGGGGGCTATTCCTGGGATCCAAGCCAGCCCATACGCTTCTCCAGGAGAGGCAACTGCGCTTTCAAGGCGCGCAAGGCTCGGCCTCGGTGGCCGATGGCCTCTTTTTGAGCTGGGCTCATCTCGGCAAAGGTTAGCCCCACTTCGGGCACCCAAAACAGGGGGTCATAGCCAAACCCCCCCTCTCCCCGCGGCTGGGTCAAGATCTCTCCCGAGCATACCCCTTCCACCAGGGCATGCACTACACCTTGGGGATCCACCAGGGCGATGGCGCAGTGAAAGGTGGCTCGGCGATTTGGGATCCCTTCCATTTCCCTGAGCAACCGCTCGATGCGGGCAGCATCGTTGGGGGCATAGCGAGCCGAGCGGATCCCAGGGGCACCGCCAAGGGCTTCTACCGCTAGGCCGGAATCGTCGGCAATGGCCCACTCCCCCAGAGACTTGGCCACGGCTCTGGCTTTGAGAAGGGCATTTTCGGCAAAGGTGGTGCCGGTTTCTTCCACCTCAATTTCTGAGGGCATGCGGCGCAGCTCCCAAGCAGGGGCATGGGCCTGGAAAAAGGCATTGAACTCGCGCCATTTGCCGGGGCTACTGCTGGCCAAGATCAAAGGACGGGTCATGGAAGGTTCCTACGAATCGTATGGATGTAGCGGAAATCTGAGGAGGCGGAAGGCTGTCCAAGGGCTTCCTGCCTAATGGATCTCGAGAACCATGTTGTGCAGGGCTGTGTTAATCACCAGGGTGGATCCGCACCGCTCTACCTTGCCCCCATCCCAGTGCATGTGTCCGCAGATGTAGTAGCGGGGCTGCACCTGTTCCAAAAGGGGGCGCAAGGTGGGTGTGCGACGGTGATACCACTTCCCGCCTTCATCCAAAAAGCCTCGCGGCGGAGCGTGGGTGAGCAGCAGGTCAATGGGCCGGGGGGGTTGACTGTAGAGGGTGAGCAGCTCCTGCAAATGGGCAGAGGTGAGAGACCAGCTCCAGCCACAGGGGGGAGTCCAGGGTACAGCCAAAACCTGTAACCCCAGCCACTCAAAGCAGCAGGACTGGGTGATGGCCCGCCCCCAACAGCCAACCAGCGAATTCAAAACCGAAGCTGCTGGATCGTGGTTGCCAGGTAAAAAGAGCCAGGGTTTGCCCAGGCTCTCCACTGCCGCCAAAAAGGATTGCAGATGAACCACCTCTGCTTGGGCTGCCGGATGAAAGCCCTGGGTGGCCTTGCGGGAAGGTTTGCCGGCCTTGGAACAGAAATCCCCGCAGTTGATGTAAGCATCCACCTCCGGCAGATGGGCAAGGGCCTGCCGGATCAGCCGAGCGCTGCCGTGGTAGTCAGAGCCGAGCAGCAGTTTAATCCCCATGGGCCTCTGCAGCAGAAGAATCCAGGTGGGATCGCTGAAGCAGGGCGGCAACCTGCTGCCAGGAGCTGCTGTACCAAGCTTGCTGGGCTTCCAGTTCTTCGCCGAGGGATCCCGTGGGGCCAAAATCCGGGCAGGCGTACCCCAGGGAGCGTAATCCTGCCACCAACACTGCCGGAGACAGCCACCACTGCTGGGCCAAGCGCAGCAGATCCACCTGGCTGCGGGTTTGCAGGTATTGGCGGAGCTGGCGTTGCAAGCTGGCAGCGGAGGGCAGGGGCACCGCTTGCTGATGGACGGCAATCAACAGCTCGCTGCTGGGGGTGCAACAGAGCAGCCACTTGAGGTGATCCAGAGAAGGGGGCCAGCTCCACAACCAGAGTTGATCATAGCGGTGGCCGGCTTGGGGACGGTCGTAGTGGAGAGTCAGGTACCGCCGTTCGCGATAGCGGGCCGTAGGCCTTGAAGACAAGACCAGCGAGGGGCGGCGGAAGCCGTAGAACAGGATGGTTCCCTGCGCCTGAGGCCAGAGGACAGAAAACCGGTCTACAGCTTGCCAACGCAAGGGCTGGGTGGGCTGGGGGGTGGGGCGCCAGATCACCAGAAGTGAGGGCTCTGTCCCCCTCTGGGAGCCAGTCGAGGGCTTGGAGTTGGGCATGGGAGGAGTGGCATCCAGAGAGGCGGGGGAGATGGGAGACTTGCTCCCATCAGGGGTGCGGGGCGCTGTTTTCTCGAGAGGGGGGTTGCCGGCAGTGGCAGCCTCTTGGGCAGGTTGGATCCCGAGAATTTCCAGCTCCAGTTGGGTTTCTCCCTGCCATGTTTTGGCCTTGAGCGTGTAGGCTACATCAACTCGCTCTGGCAGCGGATAGATTTCCGCTCCCCGCCAACGGATGGCCCAAAGAGGGCGCTGGGGCTTCGCGTTTGTGATCCCCACCAACGCATCGGTGATGCTGGCCACTCCGCGGTCATCACTGGGGGTTTTGGCGGCTGAGTCGCTCCTGCCCGGACAAGAGGACTCCGTCCGAGTAGCACGTAACCCATGGGAGCGTTGCGTAGGGAGAGCAGGATCCCGGAGCAGCAGCTTCAGGTGGCCGGGAACTGGGCCAAATCGCTGCTGTTGCAGAACCTGCAGGTTGCGGCTGCAGAAGACCGGCTCAGGATTGCCGATGCCACAGGGCTGCAGATGCTGCAGCTCTCGATAGAGGTCAAGGGTGAGATCTGACAGCGACACTTCGGCATCGATTTGCACCAGCGGCTGGATCTGCTCCGGCTGCAACTGCTGTTGGGCAAACTGCCGCAATCGTTCTTCAAAAAAAGGCCAGTCTTCTGCTCTCAGGCTAAATCCCCCGGCAGCGGGGTGGCCGCCGTGCTTGGTGAACAGATCCTTGCAAAACTCCAACGCTTGAAACACGTCAAACTCGGGGATCCCCTGCCGCGCCGAGCCGCTGATCTCCCCCTGCCGCGACTGACTGCCGATGAATACCGGACAGCCAAAACGCTCTGCCAACCGCGAGGCCACAATGCCGATCACCCCTTTATGCCATTTCTGCTGAGGGGATCCCAAAATCGTCAATACCCGTTCCTGCTGCAAATCCCGGCCTTGCTGGGCAATTTGCTCTAGGGCTTCTGCCTCGATGCGCCCGCACATCTGCTGCCGCACCTGGTTGAGCCGTTCGCAGCGGCGGGCCAGTTTCTCTGCTTGCAGGGGATCGTCGGTGGTCAGCAACTGGATCCCCATTCTCGCCCGGCCAATTCGCCCAACGGCATTGATGCGGGGCCCCAGGCCAAATCCAATCCACTCAGGCCGCAGCCCCTCCAGGGATCCCTGCATGCCCATCACCTGCAGAAGGGCGCGGATCCCTGCCACCTGGGAGGTGGGCAAGAGGTGCAGCCCCTGCCGCACCCAAAGGCGGTTAACCCCCGTCAGCGGCGCCAGATCGGCAATGGTGCCCACAGTAAACAGTTCCAGGGCCACCCGCTGCAGATGGCCATCACCACGGCGCTCGGCCAGCGCCTGGGCCAGGAGGTAGGCAACTCCCACCCCGGCCATCCCCCGATAGGGAGAAGAAACGGGGAGCTGCTTGGGATTGAGGATGGCATCGGCAGGGGGCAACTGGGGCGGCAAATCGTGGTGATCCGTCACGATTACCGTCAAGCCCAGAGCTTTGGCCAGTTGGATGGGCTCGTGGGCGGAGATGCCGTTGTCCACGGTGAGAATGAGGCGCACCCCCTCTCGGTGCAGCTCTTGCACCATGCGGCTGTTGAGGCCATAGCCCTCCGTCATGCGGCTGGGGATGCGGTAATGCACTGGAGCGTCCTGCAAAGCCCGCAGCAGCAGGGCCGTGCTGGTCATGCCGTCGGCATCGTAGTCGCCGCAAATGGCGATGGGCTCTTGTCGGCGAATCGCCCCGTCCAGCAAGTCCACCGCCAGGGGCAAATCGGCAAAATCCTGACTGGGTGGAGGCAGGTGGGCGGGATCCGGCTGCAGGTACTGCTGCACGGCAGCAGGGCTGGAGAGCCCGCGATTGAGTAAGATCTGAGCCAACACAGGCGAGATCCCCACTGCCTCAGCCAAGCTTTGGGCAGCCAACTTGTCCACCGGATGAAACAGCCAGCGTTGAGCAGGGATCCCGGCCATAGGGAAGGGTGGGGCTTGGATGGGGATAGAGGGTAGGCAGTGCTACAGTTGGCCTAGAGGGTATCCTTTTGACGTTAGCTCAAAACGCTCCTCTGAATCTTTCCTGCCGCCGATGTATTCTCTGCTGCTTACCTATGGTCTTAACCCGCTGACAGGCTTAAAGCTGTTGGTCAAGTCCTCTGAGCAGACCTCTCTGTGGACACTGGCCCAGCAGCTTTGGGGCCGCCCCGGATCTCGGCGACGCAGGCCGCGCCTACAAATCTCGTTAGGCCGCTTGGTGCCAGAGCAAACCGAGCACCTGTCCAAGTTGGAAGTGCTGCTGCGTCTGCGGTTTTTCATCGCCCTCGAAGCCGAAACTCCAGAGGGTGCCCCCCACCACTGTCGCGAACGGTTCTTGCTTCCTTCCGGCCAGGGATCTGCCATTCAGCTTGCCCGCTACACAGAGGGCTCGCAGCAGTACAAGACGGAGATCATCCGCTTTGCCCTGGGGGGATCCCGCACCCTTGTGGCGAGGACTCCATCCCGCCGCCGTCGCCTCTGAAACAAACTCCCCGACAAGCCATAGCGATAGAGTCTTGCCAGCCTATCTATACTGGAGATGCACTAGATCTGTGTTTCTCCCGTGAACCTAACTGGGCTGCATCTTTGCGGTGGCAGTGCGGAGCATTCTATCGGTGGTGGGCGGCATCTGCAAGCCCATCCCTGGCACAGCCTTGCCCAAACTTCGGCTTACGCTAGCTTTGAGTTGTCCTTCCCGCAAGGGGGTGAACTGCGAGCTCTGGCACTGTGGGGGATCCCCGCAGGCCCAGGCAAAGACTCCATCCCGGATGCAGAGGTTTGAGTTGCCGCCAATCCCGCCAGAGGAGATGGATCCCATGTGCAACGCCCGTAAGGACTACGGCTGGCTAAAGTGCTCCGCACTCCTGTTGCCAGCGCAACCGGCCCTCTTTGCCGGATCCCTGGCGGCCTTTGCCCTTGTGCTCCACGCCGTTAATGGGAACGTCCTGCCGGCTGCTTTGGCCCTGACCCGTTACCAAGTGCATGTACTGGCGGATGGGGCGGCGGAGTTGGCTCAGGTGCGCACCCAGGTGCCGGATGCCTATTTTGTGCAAGGGGATGGGCAGGTTTTCATTCTGGCGGGGACGTTCATCAACCGTAGCCATGCTCAACGCCGTCAGGCCGACTTGGAACGGCTGGGGTTATCGGTGCGGGTGGTGAGCCGCCAAGAGACGGATCCCCCTCTGCCCCCTGCTTTTCCTGCCCAAGCAGCACCCAGCCGCCCTGCTGCCAGCTCAAAAGCCTCTGTGCCGCCGACGCCAACCGCTCCGCCCTTGGATCCCCAGCGTCCCTTTGCCACCCACGTGCCCAACCCCACCGGTGATCCCCGTTTGGAAGAACGGGTGCGCCGCTTCTTTCCAGGAGCCACTGTGGTGCAGTACCGCGGCCAGGTTGCTTTGCAAACGGGAACCTTCTCCCGCCTGTCGTTGGCCCAGGATCAAGCCCGCTGGCTAACCGCTCAGGGGTTACCGGCAGTGGCGGTGTCGCTGGTAGGAGAAAATGCGGGCCAGGATCCCATCTCCAACCCAGCACAAGGAGAGCGCTATTGGGTGTTGGTGGCCGATCCCACCGGGGAGAAATGGCCTGCGCTAAAACAACTCCTAGAGGGATCCCTGCCCTTGATCTACGATGACCTGCGGGTGGTGCGCACAGGTGGGTTTGCCGACCCTGCTGCTGCCGCTGATCAGGTGCGTTACCTGGCCGGCCAAGGCTACGAAGCGGGGATCTTCCCCGCCGATCTGCGCCGCTCTCAGCCTCTTTTGCAAGCGGATCCCGTCTCCTCCTCGCCTGCCCAGGCTGTTCCTCCTGGGGAAGAAGGTGGCAGCGGATTTTGGGTGGTGGTGCCGGCTGGGGAAGAGGCCCTACCCAAGCTGCAACAGTTTGCCCCTGATGCCTTCCTGCGGGGCTCAGTGATTCAGGTGGGCACCTACCGGCAACGGGCCAACGCCGAACAGGCGCGGCGCTCTCTGGCCGAAGCAGGGTTCGATGCCCGCATCCTGCCCGTGGAGTAGCCAAGAGCCACTTCCGCCATAAACGCTCTCCTCCTTCCCTGCCGTTGGGGATCCCCATTCGGCCCAAATGGCGACTTGGGTGAGTTTCTGCTTTTGACATACTCCCCACCCTACTGGCTTGTCAAAGCCTACAGCCCGCTTGGGCGAATAGAGCGGTTGACTACCCTGCCACTGCCCTGAGCCTACCGTAAAGCCCTCCTCAAGGACGGAGCGTTTGGGCAACTGGGCGAGGCTGGTAAGAAGGATAGGCCAGCCGTTGCACCACCTGTTTGCAATACACCACCTGTTTCAATAGCAGTGCGGAGCATTTTTCCTAGAGGGCTTGCTTAGCCTGCTGCAGCGTCTGCTCAAACACCTCCAGCGGCTGCGCACCGGAGAAGGCAATGCCGTTCAAGATGAAATGGGGGGTGCCGCCGATGCCCAGTTGAGAGGCCAGGTCGATATCTCGCTGAATGGCGCGCTCTGCCGCCCGACTGCGCCGATCCCGATTGAATTTTTCTACATTCAAGCCCAGCTTCTCAGCAGTGGCCACATAAAACCCATCCCCAAGCTGGGATTGGTTGGCAAACAGCTCGTCGTGAAACTCCCAGAACTTACCTTGACGTTGGGCGGCCCAAGCAGCCCGGGCAGCCGACATCGCTTCTGGGTGGATGCTGGTCAGGGGCAGGTGCTTGTACACCAAGGTCACCTCATCCCCGTGGTCGGCCATGAACTGCTTGAGGGTGCTGTGGGCGCGGGCGCAGAAGGGGCATTGAAAATCGGAGAACTCCACCAACACTAACCGCAGAGCGTCGGATCCCAGTCGAGGGGAATCTCCGATGACGGCGCGTGGGTTCTCCCGCAGTTGACGGCCAAATTCCTCCGCCAGCCGCTGCTGTTGTTGCTGCTGCTCCTGGTACTGTCGCTGCTGGTATTCCTGTACGGCCTCCAGAATCACCTGGGGGTTCTTTCGAATGATCTGCAGCACCTGCTCTTCCAAATCCGCCGGGGCAGCCGCCGCCGCTGGTAGGAAAACCGGAGCTCCACTTCCCACTCCCAGCAGAACCGTCAGCCCGAACAAAAGTCCAGCCCAGGCCAAGCTCCGCCCCCAAGCGCGAAAAATCCTCACCAGCCTATGCATCCCAACCCCCCTCTCAAACATGCCTAGAGCCGTCGCAACTCACCCAGCCTACCGTCAGATCCCAACAGTGTCTATCACTCGTTCGGGGGGGGTTAGGAATTGGTGACCTGCAGAAGCTGCTCCTTGATCCGCTGCAACTGGCTGGCCCAGCGGGGATCCGGCTCAGAGGCTGCCTCACTTTCGGCGACGACGGTGGAGCGCCCACCCTTATTGCCGCGCTGGCGTTGCTTCTTGCTGGGGGCAGGGTTTTCTGCCGACTCTTTAGAGCCCTTGGCCTCAGAATCTCTGGACGCTCTGGAATCTTTGGAACCTCTGGACTCTTTGGATGAAGGCTCAGAGGTCGCTGTTTTGGATTCGCCTTCTTCCCCTCGGTCGCGCGGCTGGGCGAGCTCAATGCGCAAGTTGACATCCCCAAAGCTGTGGCCGTTGAACTTTTCGATGTACTGCTGCGCCTGCTCTTGGGTGTTTACCGTTACAAAGCCGAAGCCGCGGCATTTGCCTGTCTTCCGATCCCGGATCACCTTGGTGGAAATGACCTCACCGGCAGAGCGAAAGAGCTTCTCCAGTGCCTGACGATCCACCTCTTCCGGCAGATTTCCAACATACAGACGCACAGGCATGATCCAGCGAAGCTCCTAATCGAAATAACAAAAGGCCAAAATGCAAAGCGCTACATCTAGGGCGCTCAAGCCCATAACATCAAACCCGGAACCCGGTAGTCCATTGTCACACCATAGCGCGCCGCAAAGCGCAACCCTTGGCAATCACGAAGCTATTTTTTAATTTACCTCAACCTGGAGCCGCGAAGACGAGGAGAACGGTTTTTGTGAACGACTGCTTTGTACAGCCGGTTTGTACAGCCGGCTTTTGCAGCTAAGCTAAGCCGGTGTTGTTCAGGCGATCCCGATGTTGAAAAGGTCGCGCCTGGGGGCCTGTGTAGTCGGCTACAAGATGTCCTTGCCCTCGCAGTTGGTAGCGGTAAGTCACCAAGCCTTCCAAGCCCACCGGGCCGCGCGGCGGCAGTTTTTGGGTGCTGATGCCCACTTCTGCCCCAAAGCCGTAGCGAAACCCGTCGGCAAAGCGGGTGGAAGCGTTGTGAAAGACCCCCGCTGCATCTACTTCATCCAAAAATCGCCGGGCAGCAGCGGCATCCTCGGTTACAATCGCTTCGGTATGGCGGGATCCGTACTGCTGGATGTGGGCAATGGCCTCGTCAAGGGAGCCCACCACTTTAATAGAGAGGATCAAATCGGCATACTCGGTGCTCCAGTCGTCCTCGGTGGCCGGGATCAGATCGGGCACCAGCTCGCGGCAGAGGGGATCCCCCCGCAATTCCACCCCCTTTTCCCGCAGGGCCTTGACCGCCAGAGGCAAAAAGTGGGGGGCTATGGCCTTGTGGACCAACAGGGTCTCGATGGCATTGCAGGCGGCGGGGTACTGGGTTTTGCTGTCCACCGTCAGCTTGATCGCCATGTCCACATCCGCTGCCCGATCCACGTACAGGTGACACAGGCCATCGGCATGGCCCAATACCGGGATGCGGGTATTCTCCAGGATGTAGCGGACAAAGCTGCTGGAGCCGCGGGGGATGATCAGGTCTACCAGCCCCTCCAGTTGCAGTAGGGCCTTGACCTCGGCGCGGCTGGTGAGCAACTGCAGGGATCCCTGGGGAAACTCTGGGATCTGCTGCAGGCCCGCCTGGATGGCCGCCATCAAGGCTTGACAGGAGAGCAAAGCTTCGGATCCCCCCTTGAGCAAGACGCTATTGCCGGTTTTCACCGCCAGGGCAGCAATTTGCACCAAAGCATCGGGCCGCGACTCGAAGATCACCCCCAGCACCCCCAAAGGGTAGGTGCGCCGTTCCAAAATTAGCCCCTCGTCCAGTTCCCGGATCAGCAAAGCTCGGCCTACCGGATCCCCCAGCCGGATCACCTGCCGCACTCCGGCCACCATGTCGGCCAGTTTGTGGGCATCCAGCTTCAGGCGAGCATAGGCAGATGCCGACAACTCCCCGGCTTTCACCATCTCCGCCGCCCGCTCCAAATCCGCCCGGTTGGCGGCCAAGATAGACTCTTGGTGCTCCAACAAGGCAGTGGCCATGGCCTCTAGAGCGGCATTCTTAATAGCCGTGGGCAAGGTGGCCGTGTGTTGGGCAGCAGCGCGGGCCAACTGCACTTGGGACAGCAGCGGGCGCTCTGAGGCAGAGGCAAGCGAGCTGGGGCAATCGGTGGCAAGGGACATAGAGTCAGAAAGGGGGCAAAGTGCCCATTTGGAAGAAAAGGGTTGCGATGATAGGTTGTAACAAAGTTGTGTTGAACTGTGATCCTAGAAGCACCCCCGGCAGGGATCCCTATGCTAGGTTGGGCACAGTCGGTTGGGGTTATCTGTAGCCTACCAAAATCCGGATCCCACTTGCTGCGGCAGGGGAGCCCTTCATCGCTCTCGATGCTTCTAAGCTGAAGTTCGCATAGGGGAAGACCCTTGCTCGAAACCCAGTTCCCTGACAATTAGAGATCCACCTCTGGAGATCCACCTCGTCAACCTTGACTTTTAGCGCCTTCCAGGAGAGCCAATGAGAAAGCGTGGGTTTGTGGTCAGTGCAACGGCTGCAGTGATGACAGCGGTATCGCTGGTCGGCGTGCAGCTATCTATGCCGGGTTGGGCGGGGTTTCGCCGGGATCCCAAAGAGGTGGTGGACGAGGTTTGGCAAATTGTCAATCGGGAATATGTGGATCCGTCTTTTAATTCCCTGGATTGGGAAGCGGTGCGGCGGGATCTGCTCAGCCGAGAGTATGCCACCCGAGAAGATGCCTACGCGGCCATTCGGGAAGCCCTGAAGAAACTGAACGATCCCTACACCCGATTTCTGGATCCGGATCAGTTTGCCAGCATGCAAATCGATACATCCGGTGAGCTGACCGGGGTGGGGATCACGCTGGGCATGGATCAGGAGACAAACGAGCTGGTGGTGATCTCCCCCATTGAAGGGTCTCCTGCCGACCGGGCTGGGATCAAATCCAAAGACGTGATCGTGCGCATCGACGACAAGTCCACCGAAGGCATGGACACCAACGCTGCAGTCAACCTCATTCGGGGCGAGCCGGGTACGCGGGTGCGGCTGACCATTCGCCGCGAGGGGGAAGGGCTAAAGGTGTTCGATTTGGTGCGGGAAAGAATTGAGCTGGCCACCGTGCGCTACAAGGTTCACGAGGAGAACGGCCTGCCCATCGGCTACATTCGCATCACCCAGTTTTCCGGCAACGCCGCCGAGAAGATGCGCCAAGCCATTCGCGAGCTGGAAAAACAAGGGGTAGCCGCCTACGTTCTGGATTTGCGCGCCAACCCAGGGGGCCTGCTCTACTCCAGCGCCGAGATTGCCCGCATGTGGATTAACCGGGGCAGCATTGTCTCGACGGTGAACCGCCAAGGGGAGCAGGATCGCCTGACGGCCAACAACACGGCCCTTACCGATAAACCTTTGGCCGTTTTGGTGGATGGTGGCTCGGCCAGCGCCAGCGAGATTCTGTCGGGGGCTCTGCAGGATAACCGTCGCGCCGTGATCGTCGGCACGCAAACTTTCGGCAAGGGCCTGGTGCAGTCGGTGCATCCCCTGTCTGATGGCTCGGGGCTGGCGGTAACCATTGCCCGTTATCGCACTCCCAACGGTAACGACATCGACCACAAGGGCATTACCCCCGACATTTTGGTGGAATTGTCCGAGGAAGATCTGAAGCGGCTCAGCCAGAACCGAGAGCTGGTGGCCACCCCAGCCGACCCACAGTACGCTGCTGCCATCCAGGCTCTGCAGGCTCAGATCTCTGCCCGTCGGCAGCAGGCCCAAGAGGCCATTCGTTCTTCTTCACGTTAGCCGGTGTTGGGAGCGGTTTTGATGGGTTTGAGATGGACATTCCTGAAGCCGTGGTTGAGGGAATGGCCAAACCCTTGAGGACTGTCCACCAACCCTGGGTTGAAAATGCTTTTATTGTTTCTGTAGGTGGCGCGTAGCACAATGGCGGGGTCGAAGATCGCGGGATCCATGAATTTGGTCGGACGGGATCTGCTCAAGCTCAGCGACCTAACCCCGGCGGAGCTGTCGGCCCTGCTAGCCCAGGCGGCTGAGTTAAAGCGGGATCCCTATCGGGTGGAGCTGCGGGGTCGGGTGTTGGGGCTGTTGTTTCAGAAGGCTTCTACCCGCACCCGCGCCAGTTTTACGGCAGCCATGGCCCAATGCGGGGGCAGCACCCTCGATCTGGTGCCGACAGTGATGCAGGTGAGCCGCGGCGAACCCCTGCAGGATACGGCCCGCGTCCTCTCCCGCTACCTGGATGTGATCGCCATTCGCACCTACCACCAGAAGGAACTGGAAACCTTTGCCGAGTATGCCGATATTCCGGTGATCAACGCCCTCACCGATCAGTTTCACCCCTGTCAGGTGTTGGCCGATCTGCTCACCATTCAGGAGAACTTTGGCCAACTGGCGGGCCTGACCCTGGCCTATTGCGGCGATGGCAATAACGTTGCCCACTCCCTGCTGTTGGGTTGTGCCATGAGCGGGATCCACATCCGCGTCGCCACCCCCCCCGGTTACGAGCCGGATGCGGCAGTGGTGGAGCAAGCCCGCACTCTGGCCCAGGGATCCCAGGTGTTGGTGCTGCAGGATCCCCAGGAAGCCGTCTCTGGATCCCAGGTGGTCTATACCGACGTGTGGGCCAGCATGGGTCAAGAAGCTGAGGCCGAGGCCCGCAAGGCCACCTTTCTGCCCTACCAGGTCAATGCCGAGCTGATGCAACAGGCAGATCCGGAAGCCATTGTGCTGCACTGCCTGCCGGCCCACCGGGAAGAGGAAATCACCACTGAAGTATTGGAGGGATCCCAGTCCCGCGTGTGGGATCAGGCGGAAAATCGCCTACATGTGCAAAAGGCACTCCTGATTCAGGTGCTGGGCGCAGGATGACCCCTCACCCCCAGGCTAGAGAGCGGGTTAGCAAATGAGCTTACCGGAAAACTGGGTCTATGGTCATTTCGATTTAAACCAGGACACTGCACCCACACCCCAAACGTTGGTCGCGTCGGCGTTGCAGAGCAATAGCGTTGCGGAGCGATAATGCAGAGGGCCAGAAGGTTTTTCAAGGACTCCGTCCCGCTGGCGCGACCAGTAGCCTAGGCGTCTCACCCTAACCTGAAATGACTATATTTGACAAAACTGGCCCAAATCCTAAGCTGGCTACCGATTACTGCTGGGGCGGCGGGCGGCAATTGCCAGGCTGACATTGGGCACCCGCTGCAGAGTATCCATCACCTCCACCACCTTGCCGTGGGAGAGGGCCAAATCGGCGTTGATCACCACCAAGCGCCGCCCTTCAGCCGGCTTCTCGGCCAGGATGCGTTCCACTGCCGGGATCAGGGCAGAAATATCGGCAATTTTCTCCTGATTGACGGCAATCTGTCCTTCCGCCGTCACGCTCACCGTTACATCCGGCTGCAGACGAACTTCGGCTGTGGTCGCGTCCGGCAGGTTCACATCCAGAGCCTCGGAGCGGGTGAGCACCAAGCTGGCGATCACGAAAAACACCAAGATCGAAAAAATGACATCGATCAAAGGCACGATGTTGATCTCGCCGGATCTAAAGTTTTCTTCCGGGATTCGCATAGGCTACGAGGGCTCAAGCGACGAGTAAGGGGGAAGGGTAGAGCTGCCGCTGGGGCTGGGCTTTGTGTAGGGGTACTGAGAAAGCTGCTGGGCCTGCATTTCTTGCCGTTGCCGATGCAGCAGTTCCAGCTCGCCGCCGTACTCCTGGATCTTGGAAAGTTGCCGCAGGTACAAAGAGCGGAAGACATTGGAGATCAGCAGGGTGGGAATGGCCACGATCAGCCCAAAGGCCGTCGAGTACAGGGCTTCGGCGATCCCCTGACCTACCCCCTGCGTATCGGTGCCGCCGATATCCCCCAGTTGGATGGAGCTGAGGATCTGGATGATGCCGGTAACGGTGCCCAGCAAGCCCAAGAAGGGGGCAACGGTGATTACGGTGTCGAAGACAGTGTTGAAGCGCTTCAGCAGAGGCACTTCTGCCGCCAGGGCCGTTTCCAGAGCCAGCTTAAAATCTTCCGGGCTGGCCTCGTTCAGCTCCAACCCGGCCAAAAAGATGCGGGCAATCGGCAGATCGGCATTTTGCTCCAGCAAATACTGGGCAGCGCGTGGGTTGCGGCGGTACTGGCTCAGGGCTTGCTGCACCACCTCCTCCTGCCGATGGGTGATCTTCCACCAAAACAGCACCCGCTCAATGCAACAGGCCACCGAGAAGACCGAGAACGTCAACAGGGGGATGGAGTAATACCAACCCTGGATCATGAGCTGCAAGACTCTATCCATCGATCCTGATTCCCCCCTCCAAGCGGCAATTTACGCTCATCTTGTCATAGCACTTTCTCGGCAGGGCTGGGATCCCTTCTTGCGCGGCGAAGGTTGCACCTTTTGGCAATTTTGCCCCCATGCCGGATCTCATCTCGTCAATTGTCAATCCAGAGGGCATACTGGTTGCAACAATTTTGGATCCCGAGGGCGTGAATTATGAAATTCAGACGCTGGTTGGGTCTTTGCTGCGCCGGCTTGATGGCCTTGCTGTTGACGGCTTGCGGCAAGGGATCCGCCCCCTACGACAGCATCGTGGTCAATTTTGTAAACACGGCCACCCCCAGTCAGATTGCTGCTATCGCTAAAGAGTATCACTTGACGCTCCGCCCCAGCAGCGACAGCGCTTTTGCCCGCCAAGAAGCGATCTACCTGTTTGACGTGGATGCCAACCACCTGGGATCCACGCGGCGGCTGGTTAAGCGGCTCACCGACGAAGCCTTGATCGAGTATGCTCACCCCAACTATCAATTCCAGGCGGCTTTCGTGCCCAACGACCGCCTCTATCCCCAGCAATGGAACCTCAGGGCCATCCGCATGCCGGAAGCCTGGGACATCTCCCAAGGGGAAGGGGTGACGGTAGCCGTGGTGGACACGGGAGTAACACGAGTGCCGGATCTAGCCCAAACCCAATTTGTTAAGGGCTACGACTTTGTGGATGACGATGAGGAGCCGGAAGACCTCAACGGCCACGGCACCCATGTGGCGGGAACCATCGCCCAATCCACCAACAATGTCTTGGGTGTAGCCGGCATTGCCTTCAAGGCCAAGATCATGCCGGTACGGGTGTTGGATGCCAATGGCTTTGGATCCCTGTCGGATGTGGTGGAAGGGATCCGCTATGCTGCCGACCACGGGGCTACGATCATCAACCTCAGCCTGGGTAGCCGCGCTTCTGCCCAACTGATGGAAGAGGCAGTGGCCTATGCCCATAGCAAAGGGGTGACGGTGATCGCAGCCGCCGGCAACGAAAACTCCAACCAGGTGAGCTACCCGGCCCGCTACCCGCATGTGATCGCCGTCTCGGCCCCGGGGCCCAACGTGTAAAAAGCTCCCTACTCCAACTATGGTGTGGGGGTGGACATCTCTGCCCCCGGCGGAGCCAAAACTCCCGATCACCCCGAATACGGCATCCTGCAGCAAACCATCAATCGTCGTAACCCCAACGAGCCGGTCTTTGCCTACTTCCAAGGCACCAGCATGGCCACTCCCCACGTAGCCGGTGTGGCAGCTCTGATCCAGGCTCAGGGCATCAAAGACCCGGACAAGGTGGAGGAAGTGCTGAAAATGTCGGCTACCCCAGTGCCCGGCGACAAACAGAACTTCTACGGGGCTGGTCGTTTGGATGCAGCCAAGGCGCTGGCCAGGGCCACAGGGCAACAGGAGGAAAACCCCTTGGTGCTCTGGTTGAAGGACTTCCTGCAGTACCTGAACAACAATGGCTACCTCAACCCGCGCTTCTGGTTCGATGGTGGCCCGATTGCTCTGGTGCCGAAGCTGCTGATGGTGGTGGGCGGCTACATTATCCTGGTGCTGATCCGCTGGTGGCTGGCTCCCAAGCGGCTGCTGCAGACGGTGCCTTTGCTGGCTGGGATGCTTTTGGGCAGTGCCGGTCTTTTCCCCTTGCAGGGGTTGGCGATTGTCGGTGGCCCCCGTTGGCCCTTCCAATTGGCGGGTAGCTCCCTGCCGGAGTTGGGCACCGCCTTTGCCCAGACCAATGCCTTGAACCCCCTATTTGCCAGCGTGTTGATCCCAGGCCTGTTGATGTTGCTGCTCCTGGGCCATCGGCGCTGGCGCTGGGCGGTGATCGGCCTGTGCATCGGCATGGCCTCGCATCTGCTCTTGTCCGGATCCCTGTTCTATGAGGGGGTGCTATGGCTTGGATCCTCTGCTTGGTTGGGTCGCTCCTTCTTGCTCTTCAATGGCTTGCTCTGCCTGGGCCTGGCCTACTTGGGAGCGCAAGCGTCTACGGAATCTCAGTCCACGGCAACCGGGCTGGCGCTGAGGCGGTGATGCAAGAGTACAGCGGTACCATCCAGTTCCTGGATATTGAAGGGGGGGTGTGGGTGCTAACCCTGCCTTCCGGCGAGCACTACGCCCTTTTCCGTGCCCCCAAAGAGCTCTTGCAAGAGGGGCTAGAGGTCACCATCCAGGGACAGATCAAAGAAGACATGGTGACGGTGGCTCAGGTAGGGCCGGTTTTGGAAGTCAGGAGCTTCCGGCGGCAGCCCTAGCTTGGCTTGCGGCTCCGGCCAAATAAAATCGGGGATCCCTGTTTGGGGATCCCTGCTTTTCTGGAGTGCTTTTATGTCATTTCGATTCAAACTAAGGCACTCACCCACACCTAAAACCACCTAAAACGCTGGTCGCGTCGTCGCGTCAGCGTTGCGGAGCAATAACGCATGGGGTCAGAAGGCTTTTTTCAGCAGCCCAGGCGTCTCACCCTAACCTGAAACGACGCTATTCGCCAAAGAGAGAAGGGATCCCCACTAGGAAAACGCAGCCTCCAGCTCCTGCAGCGTCTTTTTCACCTTGGCTTGGGCTGCTTCCACCTCAGGTTGGTCATAGGCTTTGGCAGCAAAGTCCAGTTGTTCCAAGCTGCGGCCCATCTCCTTGGCCAGGCGCAGCACTTCCCGCTTTTGTTTATCTGGCAGGGTAGCCGCCAGGCCGGTCAAGGTCTTACGAGTGAGTCCCATCGGCCCGTGGATGTAGGAGCGGATCTCCAACCAGTCCTCCGCCTCCACCAGGCTTTGCAGTCGCTCCACCTGTTGCTCCAGTTGTTGCAGCTCTCGGGGCAGGACAGCAGCCGCTTGCACAGGAAGGGATCCCAGCCATAGCCCCAGTGTCAGGATGGCAACCAGCAACACACTCCGCCAGCGACAGATCATCACACACCTCCCACATGCCTGCAACAGGCTTGACTTCTTGGCCATGATTGCCATCAGCTTTTTGGCAATCATTTGGTAATCAAATGAATAGTTTACCCGCTGGCTGCACCTCAGCCCCTTGGCTGCCTCTCGAAGAGCACAGCAAATCGGTTAGGCTAGGGATGTAAAAGAATGTAAATGGCACTCTCATGCAACGCATCATCCTCATGACCGGCAAGGGTGGAGTCGGCAAAACCTCGATGGCGGCGGCGACCGGCTGGCGTTGTGCCGAGATCGGCCTGAAAACTCTGGTGCTGAGCACAGATCCGGCTCACTCTCTGGCCGATAGCTTCGATCAGCCCTTGGGCCACGAGCCGGTCGAGGTCAAACCCAACCTTTGGGGAGCGGAGTTGGACGCCCTCAACGAACTGGAGCTGAATTGGGGATCTGTCAAAACCTATATTACCCAGGTGCTGCAGGCGCGAGGGCTAGATGGGGTGCAGGCGCAGGAGCTGGCGATTTTGCCGGGGATGGATGAGATCTTTGCCCTGGTGCGGGTGAATCGCCATTACGACGAAGGCAAGTTCGATGTGCTAATCATCGACTCGGCCCCCACGGGCACGGCTCTGCGCCTCTTGAGCCTGCCGGATGTTTCGGGCTGGTACATGCGCAAGTTCTACAAACCCCTGCAAGGGCTGGCGCAAATGCTACGTCCCATCGCCGAGCCGATTGTGAAGGGGCTGACCGGGATCCCGCTGCCCAATGACCAGGTGCTGGATGCCCCCTATGAGTTCTATCAGAAGATCGAGCGGCTGGAGCGCATCCTCACCGATAACCGCATCACCTCCGTGCGGCTGGTCACCAACCCGGAAAAGATGGTGATCAAAGAATCGCTGCGGGCCCACGCCTACCTCAGCCTCTACGGGGTGGCCACCGATTTGGTGATCGCCAACCGCATTTTGCCGGATGGAGTGGTGGATCCCTACTTTGCCGCTTGGAAGGCTGCCCAGCAAAGATATCGGCAGGAAATCCACGAAAACTTTGCCCCCCTGCCGGTCTTCGAGATCCCGCTGTACTCCGAGGAGTTGGTGGGGTGGGATGCCCTGGCCCGCCTGAAAAAAGACCTTTGGGGGGATCGCAACCCGGCGGACGTGCTCTATGCCGAGCAAACTCTGAATGTGGTGACCGACAACGGCCAGTACCGACTGGATCTTTACCTGCCAGGGATCCCGAAAGAGCGGGTGGAATTGACCAAAACCGGGGATGAGCTGAACATCCGCATCGGCAACCACCGCCGCAACTTGGTTCTGCCCCAGACTTTAGCGGCCATGACCCCGGCCCGCGCCAAGATGGAAGAAGACTACCTGCGCATTCATTTTGCCGCTTGAGCCTGTAGCCGCTAACAGGCCCGTTTCGCTTACTTTTGGGTCCCCGAACGTGAAGTTGACCTTCTGGGCTTTTTTCAAGCGCATACAAGCCCACGCTCTTCCGTCTCCACCTCGACCCTGGTCGCGTCAGTGTTGAACGGCAACGACGCAGCGACAGCGCAAGATGGCACAATGAGAAAATCCCCCACCTCTAAAGATTGATCGCCAAGGATCCCTCCACAGAAGAGCATGAGATCATGCTGTTGCTTCGTATCTTCCTGGTGGCTCTGCTCATCACTTTGACGGGTTGGTTTTCCCCTCCCGCCAGTGCTCTGCTCAACGACGACCGTTACGATGGCAACATCTTTGCCCTCTACGGGGCCAACGGCGGCATGATCCCCCCCCGCGTCTCCCTGAAGCAGGCAAAAGAGCAAGGGATCCCGGCCCTCCTTGTGTACTACATCGATGACAGCAGCGATTGCAAAAAATACGCTGCCACCATTGCCAACCTGCAGGTTCGCTACGGGCTGGGAGTCTATTTCATTCCCTACTCGGTCGATTCCCTCTTACCCGGCGACGAGCGCGGCCAATACTACACCGGACAAGTGCCTCAAACCCTTCTCTTCGACCCAGAGGGAAACATTGTCTATCAATCCGCCGGCAACCGCCCCATCACCGAGGTGGAAAACGCCATTCGCGCCCTCTTCAAGTTGGATCCCGTTCCCCCAGGGGTGATCAAAGCCAAACCTTTCAACGAGATCCAAACCGGATTTGCCGGATCCCGTTCTCCCCAAGCCTACCCCCCTACAAAGGCCCAGCCGTGACGGCCAACCCCAATCGCGATAGCGGGACGGAATCCTTTCCCTCCGATTCTCTCGAGGCTCTGCAGGAAAAACTCCAGAGTCTCCAGGCTCGCCTTGCCGATCTGCGGGAACTGGAGCGCATGGCCCAGCTTTCCCCTGAACAATGGGCTGAAATCCAAGCCGAAGCCAGCCAACTGGAGCAACGCCTCCAGGCTTATGTGCTAGAGGTGTTTAATCCTGTCCCTGCCACCTTTTGGCAGGTGGTGCGCTTCGGCGGCCTTGGCCTGCTGCTCGGCATTGCCCTGCAGCGCTGGGTGCTGAGCTAGCCTACCCCTTAGGATAGAAAAGCTCTCGGATCCCGGAGCTCTTGTCCATGCGCATGCGACGTTCCAAGCCGTTTAGTCTTGACCGCATGACCTCCCGTTTTCTGCCTCTGGTCATTTCGATTCAAACTAGGACACTAAACCCATAAACCCAATGTTGATTATACGCGGCTAGAAGGCTTCTCTCACTCTCAATGGCCCAGGCGCCTCACTCTAACCTGAAACGACTATAAGACGATAGCTAAGTTGGCCGTGATAGGCTCAACAAGAGAGTTATTCCCACCATCAAACTCCCCCAAATCCAAACAACCTGTCGCAGCAGCCCCAAACTTTCCTGCACCACTTGCGGGGTCAAAGGGCGAGCCGGGATCCCCAATTTGGGTTTCACCTTCGGGATCCCGCGATAGAAATTGGTTCCCCCCAGTTGGATCTGCAGCCGCCAGGCAAAAGCCGCCTCGCTCCACCCGGAATTGGGGCTGGGATCCGCCTGCGCATCCTGACGACACCGCTGCCAAAACCCCCAGGGATCCCGGCTGAGCAGGGCCAGGGTGAGCACCGTCAGGCGGCAGGGCAGCCAAGTCAGCCCATCCTCACAGCGGGCCGGCACCGTGCCCAAATGGGTGAAGGGGGGATGGCGGTAGCCTACCATCGAATCCAGAGTGCTGCTGGCCTTGTAGGCCAAGGCCAAGGGTGCCCCTCCCAAGAAGGCGTAGAACAGAGGGGCAGTCGCTCCGTCGGGGGTATTTTCGGCCACCGTCTCAATCACCGCCCGCAAAATCTCCGGCTCCGTCAGGTGCTCTGTATCCCGCCCCACGTAGCGGCTGAGCCGTTGACGGGCCTCCGGCAGATCCCCTTTTTCCAAGGGATCCAACACCTCCAACGCAGCAAAGCGCAGGCTGCGCCCTCCCAGACAACTGGCCATGAGGGTTACCTGCATGAGGATCCCTGCCCAGGGATGGATGGCATTGCCAATGGCGACCAGCCCCCAGCCTATGCCGTAGGATCCCCCCACCAGAGCCAGGGTGAGCACTGCCCCGCCCCACCGTTGTGCTTGCGGAGTCGAACAGTGCTTGAGGATATAGCCTTGTCCCCAGGCAATTACAGCCCCCATCACCCGCACCGGATGAGGCCAACCCCAGGGATCCGCCAGCAGGTAATCCAATACCAAAGCTGCCGCCAGCACCAGCCCGGCAGTCGGTTGGGCCGGAAAAAACAGCCAGCCGCCGGGAAAGGGCTCCGTCCCACTAACGCGAAAGGACTCCGTCCCGCTAACGCGATCAAACCACAAATCCACTCTCCTGATCCTGAGCCGCTTGCCAGCTCCGGGCATCAAAATACAGATCTTCCAGAGTGGTTTCCTCCAACACCTGCTGCACCCGTCGAGCGATCCGCTGCCACAGGGCTTCCGTCACCCAGTCCAGCCGCTCCGCCGGATGCACGGCTGAAGGATTAGAACTGTCCATGAGAGGATCCAAGGATTCTCCCACTGCCGCCAAAATGGCGCTAATCGGGATCCGCCGCGGTGCCCGTGCCAGCCGGTAGCCCCCCTGGGCCCCCCGTTGGGAACAAACCAAGCCAGCCTGCCGCAACTCAATCAGCAACTTTTCCAGGTAGGGAGCCGGGATTCCCTGTCGCTCGGCAATGGCCCGCACCGAAGCCATTTGCCCGGAGCCGAGCATAGCCAGATCCAACAAAGCCCTGATGCTATAGGTGGCCCGCGTTGTCAAGCGCACCGGGATCCTTCTCCAGAGAGAAAAGAGGAAAGAGCAGAGAGAAAAGAGCCTCACTTCTCAATCCTCACTCCTCATTGTTGCTACGCAACGCTAGCACGAAAGGCAGATGCCTGGGTATCGGGGCACCGGCCAAGAGAAGTTAATCTGGGGATCCGAGGCGATCTCTAATTGCTCTAATTGGCTATTGTCTGGTTATCGGCAGCTCAGCCTTGGAGCTCGGGATGGAACACCCCACCGCCAGCCTTTATTTGGTGGCTACCCCCATCGGCAACCGCGAAGACATCACCCTGCGGGCGCTGCGGGTTCTGCGCGAGGTGGATTGGGTGGCAGCAGAAGATACTCGCCACTCCGGCCAGCTTCTTAAACATTTTCAAATCTCCGCCCGCCTCATCAGCTATCACGAGCACAACGCTGCCCAGCGGATCCCTCAACTCCTGAAGTATCTGTCGGCGGGCCAGTCGGTGGCCCTGATCAGCGATGCCGGCACCCCCGCCATTTCCGATCCGGGAGAAGAGCTGGTGCGTGCCTGCATTCAAGCTGGGATCCCGGTGATCCCTGTGCCGGGGCCGGTAGCTGCTGTTGCGGCCTTGACCGCTTCGGGCCTGCCCACAGAACGATTCGTGTTCGAGGGATTTTTACCTCTTAAACCCAGTCAGCGACAGGCCCGCCTGCAACAGTTGGCCCAAGAAGAGCGCACCGTCGTTCTCTATGAAGCCCCCCATCGCCTGCGCCAAACTCTGCAGGATCTGCTGGATCACTGCGGCCCAGAGCGGCAGATCGTGCTGGCGCGGGAGCTGACCAAGCTGTACGAGTCCTTCTGGCGGGGATCCCTGGCAGCAGCCTTGGAGCACTGCGCTGCTCAGCCGCCCCGAGGGGAGTTCACCCTCTTGCTTGAGGGATATGTCGGTGCCGTTCGCGGCCCCGTCGCGACAGCGTTACAAAGCAACAACCCTGCCAGGGGCGGGGCGGAGTCCTTGAACGGGCTGGGAGACGGTGCTTCGGAAGCGGAAATTCGCCAAGAAATGGCCCGGTTGCTGGCCGAGGGCCTATCCCGCTCCGCAGCCAGCCGCCGGTTGGCCCAGCGTCTGCAGGGATCCCCCATCTGGACGCGGCGCCGCCTTTACGATCTATCCTTGCAGCTTGAGCCGCTCTCCAGTTCTGGCGGGACGGAGTCCTTTTCTGAGTACGTCAGCGCTCCACATTGTTTCCAAGACAACAGCGAGACCGAGTCCTGAGGTGTTCGCGTTAGCGGGACGGAGTCCTATGGCACGGATTTTATTGGTGGACGATGAAGTGGAGTTGGCCGATTCTCTGGCCCAGCAATTGAGGCGAGAGGGCTACACGGTGGACGTGGCCTACACGGGGGGGCGAGCCTGGGAACTGCTGCAAAAGACGGGATCCCTGCCCTACAATCTGCTGGTCTTGGATTGGATGTTGCCGGAGCTCTCTGGGCTTTCCCTCTGCCAGCGGGTACGGCAGGTGGATTGCACCACCCCTATCCTGTTTCTGACGGCCAAAGATACCCTAGACGACCGGGTGGAAGGGCTGGATGCCGGGGCAGATGATTACTTGGTAAAGCCGTTTGAGCTGCGGGAACTGCTGGCGCGGGTGCGAGCCCTCTTGCGGCGGGCCACCGGCCCTGGAGAAGGGATCCCTCGCCTGCAGGTCGGGGATTTGGAGCTGGATCGGGAGAACCAGGTGGCCTACCGGCAGGGGCGGATGATCCACCTCTCTCAAAAAGAGTTTCGCCTGCTGGAGTACTTCATGACCCATCCCGGCCAGTTGCTCACCCACGACCAGATCTACGAGCAGGTGTGGGCCGGAGAGGATCCCCCCAGCAGCAACGTCTTGGCAGCCCAGGTGCGCCTGCTGCGGCGACGCCTCAGGTTGCCCGGGGCAGCAGAATTGATCCACGCCGTCTACGGCAAGGGCTATCGCTTCGGGCCTGTCGCCGGGGATCCCTAGCAGCCGTCCCACCTGTAGATAAAACCAAGGCTCCCCCGAAAAGAAGGAGCCCTGCCGGGTCTGGGGAGCGCTTTCAGTCAGCAATGCCACCAGGGCGTTCCCCCCTTCAACCCTGGGGAGCCCAGTCGCCGCGCTATCGGCAACTCCCCTCTCCTCCTGTGGGAAAGGGGCTGGGGGTGAGGGATCACTTGGACTTGAGCTTCTCGGCTTTCTCGATGGCCTCTTCGATGGTGCCCACCAAGTAGAAGGCTTGCTCCGGCAGATCGTCCAGTTCTCCCGACAAAATGCGCTGGAAGCCCTTGATGGTGTCTGCCAATTTCACATACTTGCCGGGGGAGCCAGTGAATACCTCCGCCACGAAGAACGGCTGGGACAGGAAACGCTCGATGCGGCGGGCACGGGCCACCACCAGCTTGTCCTCTTCCGACAGCTCGTCCAGCCCCAGGATGGCGATGATATCTTGCAGCTCTTTGTAGCGCTGCAGAGTTTGCTTCACCGCCCGGGCAGTGTTGTAGTGCTCTTCGCCCACAATGTCCGCCTGCAGGATGGTGGAAGAGGAATCCAGGGGATCCACCGCTGGATAAATACCCTTAGCCGCCAAGCTGCGGGACAACACCACCGTGGAGTCGAGGTGGGCAAAGGTGGTGGCCGGGGCCGGATCCGTCAAGTCGTCAGCAGGCACATACACCGCCTGCACCGAGGTGATGGATCCCTGCTTGGTGGAGGTGATGCGCTCTTGCAGGTTGCCCATTTCGGTGGCCAAGGTGGGCTGGTAACCTACTGCCGAGGGCATGCGGCCCAACAGCGCCGACACTTCCGACCCGGCCTGCACAAAGCGGAAGATATTGTCGATGAACAGCAGCACGTCCTGCTTGTTAACGTCGCGGAAGTACTCTGCCATGGTCAGGGCAGTCAGGCCAACCCGCATGCGGGCACCCGGTGGCTCGTTCATCTGGCCATAGACCAGCGCCACTTTGTCCAGCACACCGGATTCTTTCATCTCGTTGTAGAGGTCATTGCCCTCGCGGGTGCGCTCTCCCACGCCCGCAAACACCGATAGGCCAGAGTGCTCCTCAGCGATGTTGTGGATCAGCTCCTGGATGAGCACTGTCTTGCCGACGCCGGCACCGCCAAACAGGCCCACCTTGCCCCCCTTTTTGAAGGGGGCCAGCAGGTCAATCACCTTGATGCCGGTTTCAAAGGGCTCTGGCTTAATCGTCAAATCGACAAGTGGAGGCGCACTGCGGTGGATGGGGGCAAATTCTTGGGCTTGAACGGGCTCTCCTTGGTCAACCGGCTCTCCCAGCACATTGAAAATGCGCCCCAGGGTGGGCTGCCCGACCGGCACAGTAATCGGAGCGCCCGTATCCACCACCGGCATGCCCCGCACCAGGCCGTCGGTCGAGGACATGGCCACCGCACGCACGCGGTTATCCCCCAAAAGCTGCTGCACCTCAAAGGTGACGTTAACCTTCAGGCCGCTTTCGGTTGTGCCCTCCACCTTGAGGGCATTGTAGATTTCGGGCAGCTTGCCGCTGGGAAACTCGGCGTCGATCACAGGCCCAATGACCTGAGTGATGTAGCCAACATTGGTGGCAGTAGCGGTGGCAGTAACCATGATTGAGGCTCAGCTCCTTGTGTGCTCAGTTATCGACTCAGCAATGCCGGGTGTAAATCATTATCATCATACAAATAAAGGGATCCCAGTTGCTGCCGCACTTTTGCCTGTCCAGCCTATGGGGGATCCCCGGCAGGGAGGGCTTTTCTTCGCTACCCTAGAGCTAGGTTAGAGAGGGGGATCGCCAGCGATGAGCCACTACGGAGGCCGTACCGCACAGCTCAGCTCCGTCAGGTTGGGAGGACGGCGTTCCCGCCCGCGTCGGGGCCGGGCCCTACAACTGGGGATCCTCGGCTTTTTGCTGGGGCTGGGGGCGATGGGGGCAGCCTGGTGGTACACCATTGGGCCGCGGCAGACGCTTTCCTTGTATTGGCTGACCAGTGCCGACAACTCCATTTACTATGTGCAGCAAGAGCGCACGGTTCGCGCCTTCGACGCTCAGGAAGCCATCCGCCTGGCTCTGGAGGAGCTGATTGCCGGCCCCAGGGATCCCCACCTTACCAGCGCCATTCCACCCCAAACTCAGGTGTTGGATGTGCGGGTGGAAGGTGACGATATTTTTCTCA
>NZ_JANSIH010000200.1:0-761 GCF_047462075.1 Synechococcus sp. R55.2 | reverse complement strand
ATCTGGCGAGGCAGTGGGCAACTGCTCCTGTGAAGGATCCGCCGGAGCCAGCTCCTGCTCATCTACCAACACCAGCACCCGCACAACTCGATTTTTGGGCAATTGTTCCTGCGCCCGCATGGGCAAAATCAGTTGACCTTGGCTGTCGGTACGAGCCCAGAACTCATGTGCTTCCATGCTGTTTCCCTGAGATGGCTAGGAATATACCAGCTTGCCCCAAGCTCTGCCTTCGGCGCAGTCAAAAAAAGACTCCGTCCTGCCGACGGGAACAGATGAGATCCCATCATTGAGACCGGGATCCCTGGGCCAAGCCGTGTTCTCGAAACCAAGCCTGCAACCGTTCCCAAGCGTCACCAGCCGCTTCTGGGCGATAGGTGGGGCGATAATCGGCAAAAAAGGCGTGGGGAGCATCCGGGTAGATGATCAACTGCGATGGATCTCCGCAAGCTTCCAGAGCTGACTTCATTTGCTCCACCGTTTCCAAGGGAATGCTGGTATCTGCACCACCATACAAACCCAACACAGGTGCCTTCAGGCTGGCTGCCACATCCAGCGGATGCCTTGGGGTTAAGAGTGTGGCCTCTCCCACCAAACTACCGTACCAGGCAACACCTGCCTTCAAGCCGGGTCGGTGAGCCGCGTACAACCAAGTGATTCGACCACCCCAGCAAAAGCCAGTAATGCCCACCCGCTCTGGATCCGCACCTGAGTTGCCAATTGCCCAATCCACCGCCGCATCCAAATCCGACAGCACCTGAGCA
>NZ_JANSIH010000199.1:0-763 GCF_047462075.1 Synechococcus sp. R55.2 | reverse complement strand
CTCTTCAAAAAGAGTTTTATAGTCTGGCGATGATGATGAAGATTCATAAACTAACACAGCGATATAAACCTTTATGTCTTGACGATCCATTCTGATTCTCCAACTATTTCAAAAATCTGCGATCATTTAACAGCTTCCACGCTTTCTTGTAGTTTGCGGCATTTCCCGCCTTTATGTTGCCAAGTGTTTCGTTCAAAAGCTCTCCTGGAAATTCTTGTCCGATTGATGCTTTTCGGCATCTGCTAATGAAGCTATCAGCAATGTCACCCAAATTGTTATTAGCAACACAGTCGGCAGACGGACAACTGGCGGTGTAGAAAGCTGGATCCGCTGAGGATAGGGATCGCTCTACGGATGGGGCACAGGGATCCGGGGCAGGCAGATAACAGCTATCTTCTACCTTCAGGCAGATAACAGCTATCTTCTACCTTATTGCAGGCACATCCCGGCGGTTGATGGCACTCCAAGTTGACGTTGATGCAGCTATTGCCACAGGCTTTACCCGTCACACATCGACGACAACAGGTACTGCAATCGACGGGATCACCTGGCTGTGACCGTTCTACCCCAATGATGGACAGTGATGGATCCGAGTTAATAGTCGAAGCAGTCCGAGATCCACTGCCACAACCCACAAATAGGAGCAGCGATAACATTATTAGAAAAAACTGTGCGAGCTTAAATGGTTGAGCTTTCATACAATGAGATCCATCAGTTTGCTTCACTCGTGCTAATTGAACGGTCGACGTAAATCCAAAGATGG
>NZ_JANSIH010000198.1:0-5941 GCF_047462075.1 Synechococcus sp. R55.2 | reverse complement strand
GACGAAATTGCGCCTCAGTGAAAGGGAGCCTCACAAACTGGACCAAGATCACTGAGTGGATCCCGGTTTGGGCTGCAGCTTCCCGCAACAGTTGGCAGCCGTAGACCCCCTGCTCGCGAAAATCGATGTGTCGGATGGTGCCCGTTGCCGCCATGTAGCGCAGGTGAGCGGCGATGTGTTCCAGGTGCTGTTGCGGCGACTGTTTGGCTAACTCTCGATATTTGTAGCCGTCAGGTCGGAAGAACCCCTCTTCCAAAGTCAGGCCTGTCGCCCCATCCGGCAGACAGCTATCCCCCATGTGGGTGTGGCTGTTGGTGAAAGCCGGCAAAATCACCCAGGATCTCTGTTCCAACCCAACAATGGGATCCCCCAGTTCCATGCAGGTAACGGTGTCTTGTTCTACCCCGAAGCGGGAGCAGCGATGGGGAACCAGATCCGGGCCGGCCAGAACAACACCCTCTTGCCATTGAAAACCCATAAAACCCACTCGCAAAACTCATCAGACTTGAGAATGTTATCAGTGCCAAAAACGGGCTAACCGAACTTTGGGTGAGCGGGAAGGACTTTTGCCAGCATAAAGTGAAGCATCAAAACTTTGAATCGAGAAAACTGTAATTTAGACTACCAAAACTTCTCGATAGAGGCTATTAAATCCAGTAGTTGCTGCCAGGGGTTCAGCAGAGGTTCAGAACCTCACCGAGTCTGCTGGGTCTCGTCTTTCCAGAAAGCTTATTCACGAATAGGATTCTCAACATGAGCCGGCCATTGTTTCGTCATCTGTACACTCGTAGGCAGCTCCTTCGCTCTGGTGCTGCCGCCGCTGCCATCACCTTGACCTCACAGTTGTGGCGTGCCCAGGCCCAGAACAAGAAAGAGATCACCATCGGCTTTATTTACGTTGGCCCCAAAGATGACTTTGGCTGGAACCAGGCCCATGCAGAGGGAAAAGTTGGCTTGTCCAGCCTAACTTGGGTGAAAACCGTTGAAGAAGAAAATGTGCCGGAAACGGTGGCCGTGGAAGAAACCATGCGGGCCATGATCGAGCAAGATGGGGCAACGGTACTCTTTCCCACTTCTTTTGGCTACTACGATCCCCATATCTTGCGGGTAGCCAAGGAATATTCAGAGGTACAATTCTTTCACGCCGGTGGACTTTACATTGAGGGAGTGCATCCGAAAAACGTCGGTAGCTACTTCGGCTACTTGGATGAAGGCCACTACATCAACGGGGTGCTGGCCGGTTCCATGACCAAAAGCAACCGCCTTGGGTTTATCGCCGCCAAACCCATTCCCATTGTGTTGCGCAACATCAACAGCTTTACCTTAGGAGCCAAGAGTGTCAACCCCAACATCACCACTCAGGTGATCTTTACGGGAGATTGGGCTCTACCTGTCAAAGAGGCAGAAGCTGCCAACAGCATGGCCGACCAAGGCATCGATGTGCTCACCTGCCATGTGGACAGTCCCAAAATCGTTATCGAAACAGCAGAGCGGCGAGGTCTGATGAGCTGTGGTCACAACACCAGCCAAGCGGCGCTGGCTCCCAAGGGCTATTTGACGGGCGCTGAATACGACTGGACAAGCGTCTATACCCAGTTTGCCGAAGCCATCCAGGCGGGCAAAACCCTGATGAACGGTGGGATCCCCCACCTCATTCGGGGGGGTATCAAAGAGAAATTCATTAAAACTTCCCCCTGGGGATCGGCAGCCAGCGATGAGGCCAAAAAAGCTGGAGAAGCGGCCCTTGCCCAGTTGCAAGCTGGCTCGTTGGTCATTTACAAAGGCCCTCTCAAAGACAATACCGGCAAAGAGGTGATCCCTGCCGGAGTGGAATACGGCCAGCGGGCAATCGAGCTGGAATCCATGGACTACCTGGTGGAAGGCGTGATCGGGAGTATCTCTAGCTGATGGCTACCACCTCTTCTGCTGTTTCCCGCTCGGTTCCGCTGCGGTGGCGCTCCAGCCTTGAGCCGATCCTACTGCCCTTTGGGGCTTTGTTGGCCTCGCTGTTGATCTTCGGCTTGTTTTGTGCCATGGCCGGCGCAAATCCCTTCGCCGTCTATGGCTCCATCTACAGAGCTGCCTTCGGCAGTTGGTTCTCTTGGCAAAATACTCTGCAACGGGCGGCTCCCCTGATGCTCACCTCCCTGTGTACCATCCTGCCGGCCCGCATGGGGCTGGTGATCATCGGCAATGAAGGAGCTCTGGTGATGGGGGGGGTGGCAGCTGTGGCGATGGGGCTGTGGGCGGGATCCCTGGCTCCACCCGTGGTCGTTTTCCTGATGGCCTTGGCGGGCATGGTGGCCGGTGGCCTGTGGATCATGGTGGTGGGGGCACTGCGCCACTACCGGGGTGTGAATGAAACCATCAGCAGCCTGTTGATGAACTACATTGCCATTGCCCTGATGAACCATTGGGTGGGGGGGCCGCTGCGGGATCCCAGTTTCTTGAGCAAGCCCTCCAGCTTTGCCGTTGACGAGGCCAACATGTTGGGTCGGCTATGGGGCACCCGCATCCACTTCGGCTTGGTCTATGGCATCGTTGCCTGCCTGGTTGCCTATGTGTTGATTCAACGCACCACGTTGGGTTTTTCGGTGCGCACAATAGGGGGTAACCCAAAGGTGGCCCGAATGGTGGGGATTGCTGTCGGTAAACTCACACTGTTAATCACCTTTCTGGCCGGCTCCTGTGCCGGCTTGGCGGGCATGGTAGAGGTGGCTGCCGTACACGGGCGGGCCAATGAGTCCTTGACTGTGGGCTATGGCTACAGCGGCGTTCTGGTGGCCTTTGTCGCTCGACAAAACCCAGCCGCAGCAGTGGCGATGGCTATCCTCCTGGGAGGGATCCTGGCCAGCGGCAGCATTTTGCAGCGCTCCCACAATTTGCCGGATGCTACTGTGTTGGTGTTTCAGGGCATTGTCTTTTTGCTGATTCTCTACAGCGAATCCCTCTACGGGCGCTTCGACTTTTTTCGGGATCGAGAACCCTCAGAACCAGCCTAGATAACTGGCCCCCGAAGTAGCAATGATTTGGTCAAGTAACCAATTCAGTGGTCAGGAGAAAAACTCAGATGGAAACAGAAGCCCTAGGATGGTGGGGGATCCCCTTGGCGGTGATCGCCGGAACCTTGCGGGGAAGTGCGCCTTTTTTGTTCGTCAGCTTGGGGGAGTGTCTGACGGAAAAAAGCGGCAAAATCAACCTCGGCCTAGAGGGATCCCTGTTGATGGGGGCAATGAGCGCCTACGCCATCTCCTTCCTCACCCAAAACACGGCAGGCAGTGTGGTCGCGCCTTGGTTAGGGGTATTGGTGGCCGGGTTTGCCGGTTTAGCCTTGGGAGGGATCCACGCCTTTTTGGCCCAACAACCTCGGGTTAACGATGTTGCGGTGGGCATTGCTATGATCATCCTTGGCAGTGGAATGGCCTTTTACCTGGGCAAACCCTTCATTCAGCCCGCAGCCCCCCGGCTACCTGCCTTTGAGTTGGGAAATTGGAGCAGCAGTCCTGCCATTCAAGCTGCCCTAAAACTGAGCCCACTTCTGCTGCTGGGGATCCTCCTGGCCTTTGTCATGCACTGGTTCTTTCGCTCCACTCGTTGGGGCCTATTCGTGCGGGCTGTGGGCGACAACCCCGATGCAGCACGGGCCATGGGGATCTCGGTGCCCAAGGTAAGGGCTCTGTGCATCATGGCAGGCAGCTTCTTGGCAGCCGTGGGAGGAGCTTACCTGTCCCTATACTACCCCGGCAGTTGGACAGAACGCATTTCCAGCGGACAAGGCTTGATGGCCGTGGCCCTGGTGATCTTTGCCAAGTGGAACCCGTTGCAGTGTTTATTGGCTGCTTTTTTGTTCGGCGGAGCTCAGGCGATTGGGCCAGCCTTGCAGTCGGTGGGTGTGCAGTCCAACTACTACCTGTGGAATGCCGCTCCCTACGTGCTGACCTTGGGGATCATGATCCTGACCAGTTCTCCGCGGCGAACCCTGGCAGGCATGCCTGGGGCCTTGGGCACCGGGAAGTAGCCGACTGGCTATAGTCGAAGTGAACCCGATTTAGGGATCCCTGGTTATGACCGCTGTACAAACCCGACCTGCCAATACCCTGACTCTGAGAGAGGTTCACGAGCTCTTAGGGCTGTGTCGGGGAGATTCTTTAGAGTTCGAGGAAAAACTGGACTTACCCCCTTTGACTGAACGGGAGATTGAGGAGCTGACCCAACTCCAGGAATTGTATTTTAGCTATCTGGCCGATGACACTCTGAATGAAGGGCAAGTCAAATTTCTGTTTGTTTCTCCACTTCTCAAACTGGCAGGCTTTCTATCGAGCGACATCAAAATTAATCTAGAAGAAAATATTGCCGATATTATCGTTGAGGAGGAAGAAGGCCAAGTTGCCATCAAAGGTCGTGTAGACTTACTCGCCATTAGAAGAGGAGCAAGAGAGAGCTTTTGGATCCTCGTGATAGAAACCAAGGGAGGAACAGTAGCTACAAGCCTGGCCATCGCCCAATTATTGACCTATGCTTACAAAGGAATAAAAAATCAAGAATTTGTTTGGGGATTAGCTACAAATGGAGAAGACTACCAATTTATCTTGTTACAGCAAGGTTCACCCATTACCTACCATTATCTACCTAAGCTGGGATTGCTAGATAGCAAATCGATACATCGGCTTTTACAAGTTCTTAAATCCATTCGACTAACTCTCTAACCCATTCCATCTTCATCAGCAAAGGATTTGATCATGAGTGGACTCGGTGGCCTGAATAAAACTCCCAACGGTGTTGTATTGGGACTGGTGCAACTGCAGCTACCCAATGTGGTTACTCCCGATGATCTGGCGGCGCAAACCCAAAAGATAGTCAGTATGGTGGGGAAGGCTCGCCGCAGCATGCCCAGCATGGATTTGGTGGTCTTTCCGGAGTACTCTCTGCACGGCCTGTCGATGGACACTAATCCGGAGATCATGTGCCGACTGGATGGACCAGAGGTAGCTGCCTTCAGTGCCGCCTGCCGAGAGAACGATATTTGGGGCTGCTTCTCAATCATGGAATACAACCCGCAGGGTAATCCCTATAACAGCGGCATTATTCTCGACAATCGAGGGAACCTACAACTGTACTATCGCAAGCTGCATCCTTGGGTTCCCGTCGAACCTTGGGAGCCGGGAAATTTAGGGATCCCTGTCTGTGATGGCCCGAATGGCTCAAAGATTGCCCTGATCATTTGTCATGATGGCATGTTTCCAGAAATGGCCCGCGAGTGTGCCTACAAAGGGGCCGAGATTATGTTGCGCACTGCCGGATATACTGCCCCCATTCGCCACAGTTGGCAAATTACCAATCAGGCCAATGCCTTTTGCAATTTGATGGTGACGGCCTCGGTGTGTATGTGTGGGTCGGATGGCACGTTTGATTCTATGGGGGAGGGCATGATCTGCAACTTTGATGGCACCCCCCTGGTCATGGGATCCCATCGCCCTGATGAAATCATTACTGGCGAAGTGCGCCCAGATTTGGTGCGGGAAGCTCGCATCCATTGGGGTGTGGAAAACAACATTTATCAATTCGGACACCGTGGCTATGTGGCCGTCAAAGGCGGAGCCCAAGATTGCCCCTACACCTACATGCAGGATTTGGTGAATGGGGCCTATCGCCTGCCCTGGGAAGAGAAAGTGATCCACAAAGATGGCAGCGCCTGTGGATTTCCTCCTGCCACCCGCCTTTACCAGGAATCCTCCCTCACCGAGGCAGCTTATACTGGCTCTACTTGAAGATTTCGTCGATACTAGAGACACTACACCCGCGTAGACTGGGCAGATGAGGAGTTTAAGCAGGCCCTCCAGGAACGGCAGGGATCCTGGCGGCGGGTGGTGGCCACAGCGGCGGCCTTGGGGATCCCGATCCCGGCCATCAGCGCTTCCTTGGCCTACTACGACAGCTACCG
>NZ_JANSIH010000197.1:0-5958 GCF_047462075.1 Synechococcus sp. R55.2 | reverse complement strand
AAGTTTTATTTCGAGATCCGACATTTCTGCCTCAATATATATTTTTCATATCGTATCCCCCCTCTGGCCAGCTTGCCTGAAAAAACACTTCAGGTTAACCTACACTTGTTATCTGTCCATCCTGAGCATTTTCAAGCTGTGAGGATCATTATGGACACCTCTGGAAACACCATTGGAGATGAGGCCATCTCTTTTGTCGTCAGTCTTTGGTCTAGGCTTATCGATTTTATGCCCAATCTCCTTGCGGCGATTGTCATCTTAATTCTGGGTTGGATAGTGGCCACGGCAGTAGCCTTCGGCGTTAGAGGACTGCTCAAAAGGACGCAACTGGACAATCGCTTGGCTGCTTGGGTTTTGGGCCAAAAGCCCGGCGAGAAGCTGCCCCAAACGGAGCGCTGGGTGGCCGCTGCCGTCTACTGGGTGATTCTTGCTTTTGTGTTGGTGGCGGTACTGAATGCCCTGCAGCTTCAAGCTGTCTCGGATCCGCTCAACAGGTTTTTGGGGGAAATCTTCGGTTATCTGCCACGGGTGGGTGGGGCGCTGGTGCTGCTGGCTGTGGGCTGGGTGGTGGCTACTGTTGCTCGGCTGGCGGTCATCCAGGGGCTGCGGCGTTTCAACCTCGATGAGCAGTTGGCCCGGCCTCTGCAACAGGAAAGCACTGCCGGTGAGGCAGGTGCAGAAGGAACCCCAACCGGCCAAGAGGGAGGTACAGAGGTCACCCCTTTCCTGCTGAATGAAACTTTGGGCAATGCCCTTTACTGGCTGATTCTGCTGTTCTTTTTGCCGATCATCCTGGATACCCTGAACCTGCAGGGGCCGCTGCAGCCGGTGCAAAACCTGCTGGATCAGTTGCTGTCGATGGTGCCGCGGATTTTGGGAGCGCTGATCATCGGTGCAGTGGGCTGGTTTTTGGCCCGCATCGTGCGTGGGATCGTCTCCAATTTGTTGGTGGCAGCAGGGGCAAATCGGTTGGGGGCACGCTTTGGCGTTCCCCAGTTGGCCCAGATCGTCGGGACGGTGGTGTATGTCTTGGTGTTGATCCCGGCGGTGATTGCGGCGCTGAATGCCTTGGAAATTCGGGCCATCTCCGATCCGGCGGTGGCGATGCTGGAGCAGGTGTTGCGGGCCATTCCCTTGATCGCGGGATCCGCTTTGATCCTGGCCGTCTTTTACTTGCTAGGGCAGTTTTTGGCCGGCTTAGTCACCCAGTTACTGCAGGCGGTGGGTTTTGACCGTCTGGTCGCGGGGCTGGGCTTGCCCCTGGCCGCTGCTCCTGAGCCTGAAGGGGATCCCGCTGCCAAACGTCGCACTCCCTCCGAGATCGCCGGCTTGGTGGTCTGGGTAGGCGTGGTCTTGTTTGGGGCGGTGCCGGCAGTGGAGTTGCTGCAGTTTGCCGCCCTAACCGACATTGTGCAGGGGCTGTTGCTGATTTCCGGTCGGGTGCTCATCGGCGCCCTGGTGTTTGGGATCGGTCTTTATTTGGCCAATTTGGCCCACTCTATGATCAAGAGCTTGGGTAGCCCTTCCTCAGGGGTACTGGCCCAGGCGGCGCGGGTGGCTATCTTGGTTTTTGTTGGCGCCATGGCCCTGCAGCAGATGGGCGTGGCCACCGACATTGTGGTGTTGGCTTTTGGTCTGGTTCTGGGGGCGATTGCCGTGGCGGTGGCGTTGGCTTTTGGGTTGGGAGGTCGCGATGTAGCTGCCGAGCAGATCCGGCAATGGCTCAAGAGAGAGTGAGAGCCTTTCTCTGTAGACGTTCGCTTGCACCTAAAAAATTGCCCCGCCCATCACCGGGCGGGGTTATTGCTGCATCCTCAGGCCAGCTTAAACTGCCTCTGGAACTTTGGCCTCTTCCGCCGCCACTTCCTGCACCACGATCTTGCCCCGGAACACCACGTAGTTGTAGATGTTGTAGGACAAGATAACCGGGATCAGAAAGCCAATAAAGGTGAGCATAAACACCAGCGAGCTGGGGGAGGCTGCCGCTTCGTAGATGGTGACGCTGGGGGGAATAATGTTGGGGAAAACCATGAACCCCAAGCCGACAAAAGAAAGTGCAAAAATCAAAAAGGTGTAAACCAAAACGCTATTTTCTTCCCGCCGGCGCAGGCTGCGCAGCAACAACGCCACAAACAAAAGCCCCAGCGCCGGAATGGCGGCAAAGATGTAGAAAAGGGGAGGCGAGAAGAGCTGGGATCGCGCCTGCTCGGACATGATGGGCGTGCTGACAGTGATAAACAGCGCCCCAAGCAGGGTGGTCCAGGTGGCGATGGTTGCCGTCTTGTAGTAGGTTTCCTGAAGCTCGCCGGTGGTCTTAACGATTAGGTAGGCTGAGCCGATTAACACATAGCCCTGGATCAAAGTAAGAGCCACCAACAGCGTGCGCCAGGTCAGCCAATCCCAGGGGCTGCCGGCAAAGTGGCCGGCTTCGTCCACTTGGATCCCTTCAAAGACGCTGCCCAAGGCAAACCCTTGACCCAAGGCCGCCAAAAAGCTGCCCACCCCGAAGGCGATGTTCCACACCAGCTTGTTGTCGGCGTTCTCCCGAAACTCGAAGGAAACGGCCCGCAAGATCAGGCCCACCACCATGATCACCAAGGGTATGTAGAGGGCATTGAGAATGGTGGCGTAGGCGAGAGGAAAAGATCCAAATAGGGATCCCCCCATCAACACCAGCCACGTCTCGTTGGCATCCCAAACATTGCCCAAGCTGGTCATGAGAATGCTGCGCCGCGTCTCGCTGGAGGCCGTCAGGGAGAGGATACCAACTCCCAGATCAAACCCGTCCAGCAGAACGTAGAGAAATAGGAATAGGCCCAGGATAAAAAACCAAACCTGGGGCAGAAACCGCTGTAAAGGCTCAAAAGATTCCATCGCTGTTCCCTCTGCTTTGAGTATTTCTGACCAGTGCGAGACAGTTCCCGATGGCGATCCCCAGTCCCTCTCCCTCTAGGGAAGGGAAGTTGGGAGTTGACGTAGCGAAGGGTTTCACTGCTGTGGGGAATGGGCCTGCTACGTTGCCCTGTTGCTACTTGGAGTCACCAGTTAGATGGCTACCAAACTGCTGCTACCGAGCTTCTGCAGGACGGCGATCTGGCTCGTGGCGGGCAGGCTCGATCACGATCACCGGCTGCGTTGCTGGGGCAGGAGCGGGCAACTCCAGGTTGGGCCCTTTGCGGATGATGCGGCTGCCAAAGTAAAGGGCGGCCACGAAAAACACGGTGTACAAGATGGTCAAGCCGATCAAGGAGAACAACACTTCTCCTGCCGGCAGCGGTGAAACCGAGTCCACCGTGCGCAGTTGTCCATACACAATCCAGGGCTGCCGACCCACACAGCGAACGATCCAACCGGTCTCGACGGCGATATATCCCAAGGGCCCTGCGAAGACCCAAGCTCTCATCAGCCATTTCTGCTGAGAAAGGGCTTCTGCCGATAGCTTGCCTCTCAGCCATTGGACAAGGGTGACTCCGATAAGCCCGGCCAGAAAAAGACCAATGGCCACCATCGTTCTGAAGGAGTAGTAGATCAGGCCGACCATGTGGGGACGATTTTGGGGATCCCAGCTTTTGAGCCCTTGAATGGGTCGATCCAAGCGGGGCTTAAACTCCAGCAGATAGCCCAGCGCGCCGGGGATCTTCACCTCCCACTCGTTGCGCTCTTCGCGGTCGTTGGGCACAGCCAACAGGCTCCAGTCTGCCCGCTCGCCGGCAGGGATCGTCTCCCACTGGGCCTCCATGGCCGCCAGCTTGGCCGGCTGATAGCGATACACTTGCTCTGCGCTCAAATGGCCGATATACACCTGCAGGGGGGCAACCACCAGGGCCATCGCCAAGACCACTTTGAGGGAGCGGGAGAAAAACTCGCTGTGCCGCCGATTGAGAATGTACCAAGCACTGATGCCACCGATTACAAACAAAGAGGTTTCCAAGGTGGCAAAGAACATGTGCAGAAAGCTATTGACCATGAAGGGGTTGACGATTGCTTGCAGGTAGTCCCGCACCACGAATTTCCCATCCACGAACACGCCACCTGCCGGTGTCTGCAGCCAAGAGTTGGCCGTCAGGATCCAAAAGGTGGATAAGTTGGCGCCAAAGGCCACCAGGATCGTCGAGATCCAGTGAATCACCGGCGGGACGCGCTCCCAGCCGAACAGCATGATCCCCAGAAAGCTGGCCTCCAGCATAAAAGCCATCGTGCCTTCAAACCCCAGGATGGTTCCAAAAAAATCTCCCACCGCTTCGGAAAAGGGTGCCCAGTTCATGCCAAATTGAAAGGCCATTGGCAAGCCTGAGGCCACGCCAATACCGAAGTTCAACACATAGAGTTTTGACCAGAAACGGGCGTGGCGGTAGTAATCTAGGTTGCGGGTTTTTAGCCAAAGCCCCTCAATCACAACAAGATAAATGGCCATTCCTGTTGTTAAGACCGGCCACAACATGTGAAAAATAGCCGTGAGGGCAAATTGTAGCCGAGAAAGCGCGACGGTGTCTAGAAACATAATTTGTACCAAGTTTAGGTGGATTGATTCATGCAGCTTTTTCCGACAACATCTGCTGCAATTGATACAGCTACATCTCTTGCATGAAAAACATCTTGCTGACTGGCAGACATCAGATGAGGCCGGGAAAGCCGCGCTTTGTGGTTCCTTCTAACATCGAATCTTGGCTAAGACAATCGACAAGCTGTCCGACTCTAAAGGTTAATTTTAGGATTCTGTGAAGTATAGGCTTTTTTTGTGATTTAGACTACAAGGCAAAAAGTGCACTGTGAACCCAGCGGCCGAAGACTGGCAGGTCGTTAGCATAAGGTTGTGGTTTTCTTCGCCTTTAAACAACAAAAAACAACAAAACTGTTGCCCTAATAGATCGAGGAGCGATTCCCAGCAAGGGAGGACTTCCGGTTTACAGAGCCGGCAGACGGCTGCTGATTGTCCCCGGAGCCTGCCAGAATTGGGATCCCTGCTTGTTGGGATCGCAGTTTGCAGTGTGGGGTGGAAGATGTCGTTTATTCCGCTGGTGCGCTTTCTAGGCCAGTCCGGCTTGATTCAAGAGCTGGCCACCTGCTTGAGATCGCAGCGACGGGCAAATCTGCAGGGGGCAGGGCGGATTGCCAAGGGGTTGAGCGCCGCGGCTTTGGCCCAGCAGGAGGGAAGATCCCTGCTGGTGATCACTGCCACGCTGGAAGAAGCAGGCCGCTGGACAGCGCAATTGGAGGGCATGGGCTGGGAGACGGTGCAGCTCTACCCCACCTCCGAGGCTTCCCCTTACGAACCTTTTGACCTGGAACCGGAGCTGGTGTGGGGCCAGTTTCAGGTGCTGGCCGATTGCCTCCAGGGGAAGAAGGGCATGGCCATTGTGGCGACAGAGCGGGCCCTCCAACCCCACCTCCCTCCCCCAGAGGTGTTGCGGGCCTTTTGTCTCCAGCTGGAACCTGGCTTGGAGATGTTTCCCCAGCAACTGGGGCAGCAGTTGACCCGTCTGGGCTACCAGCGGGTGAGTCTGGTGGAAAGCGAGGGGCAGTGGAGCCAAAGGGGCGACATTCTCGACGTTTTCCCAGTGGCCTGCGAGTGGCCGGTGCGGCTGGAGTGGTTCGGCAACGAGCTGGAGAGGCTGCGGGAGTTTGACCCAGTCAGCCAGCGCTCCCAAGATGGGATCCCCCACGTTTGGCTAACTCCCACCGGCTACGGGCCCATCCTCTGGCCGGCTCTGCAGGAAAAAGCCGATCAGCTTTCCCAGGGTCTGCGGCAGCAGTTGGAGCAGTCGCCGTCTCCTCCGGAAGGCTTGCGCCGTTTTCTTGGCCTACTCTACGATCCGCCAGCCAACCTGCTGAGCTATCTGGATCCCGAGGCTTTGATCCTGATCGACGAGCCGGAGCAGTGCCAAGCCCACAGCCGGCAGTGGCTAAGCCACGCCCAGGAGCAGTGGCAGCTGGCCCGGGCCAGCGAGCCACCTCTGG
>NZ_JANSIH010000196.1:0-6001 GCF_047462075.1 Synechococcus sp. R55.2 | reverse complement strand
TGTCAGTTTATGAACAACTGGGAGTTCTCAGGCTAGATCGACCAGAATCTTTATAATCTTTAAACTAAACTTCTTCTCTGAATAGCTTACTAACTCTACAATCGTCTGAATAAAATTTGGAGTTTGGGCAAAATAAGTTGAGGAAAAATTTAAGGTGAGTTGATTCGTCTTTTTCGACTTCATGAGATTTCTATAGATAAGCAAGACTCCTGTAAAACAAGAGATATGTCTGTATTGACTGTAGTAAGTGTCGCCGGAAAATTGCAATGCTGAAACTCAAGCCTGGTATGAAAGTCTTGGAAGCTGAGCCAATTTCTACATCTCAGTTAGCTTCTCGGATTCGAGAGGAGGGAGTGGCCATTCTACGCAATGTGATTGACAAAGAAACCTGCGCGGCCTTGATAGACATTATTGAACGATTGCGGGCGAAGCCAAGCCCTCACTTTCGCACTCTTTCTCCGCCCACAGAGCCCATTACCCAAAGTGACTTGTTCCGCTGGCAGGAAGATGAAACCCTGGCAAAACTGGTTACAGAGGGGGTTCTGCCTCAACTTGCCGCACACATATTGGACACGAATAAGGTAATTTTATTGGAGGATCAATTTTTCTATTCTGAGCCAGGATGCCAATTTACTAGCCCTTGGCATCAGGATCACTCTTACCATCCTCTCGAACCTTGGTTTCTAACATTCTGGATCCCTCTAGATCCAGTTGACAGCGACCATGGGTTGCGTGCCGTGGTGGGATCCCATCGGGGGCCTCTTTACGCACCGGTGGAATTTTCTGCGGCAGAGGCGACTTTAGCAGGGGACGGGACAAGCCTGAAGGCTGTTCCTGATATTGATGAGCTGGAAGCAGTCGGGTCTAACATCCTTGCCCCTAGCTTTGAGGCAGGAGATGTGATGATTCTACACTCCAAGACTCTTCATGCAGGTGGAAAAGCTTGTCCATCGGTTTTTCGTCGGCTCTCGATTCGCTATGCGCATCCAGAAATACACTACGTTCAACGGGCCTGGCCAATCGCATCCTTCTGGCAGGAACCATAGAAATACCAGCGGGGTTATGACGGCCAAAACCACATGTTGGAATTGGCCGCTACTCAGCCCGACAAATCGCCCCAGACAAGCGGCAGGCTTCCATAGAGTACAGGCAGGGAAATCACATTATTTCGGATGTGTCAGGGCTGAGCCGCAGGTTTTGGTCAAAGAGAGCTGAGGGGTCTGTCTGAGAATTTTGGGCGATCTATTCAGGGCGAACCTAGAGGGGGCGATGTCTGTCGAACCAGCGCATCAGCATTGCAGCCAAGCGTTCGGGGTTGTGGCGCACCAAGCCGGTCTCTGGATCCTCTTGCATGACGTTAGCCAAAACGGCACGGCAGCCCAGGTAAGCCAGTTTGTCGGGATCCAGCACCACAAACTCAGAACCGCTGCGGCGGTAATGCTCCAAAGCGCGCGGGGAGGGTGGCTCCCGCTGCACCAGCACGCCGTCAAATAGGCGCACTCCTGCCACCCGATCCAAAGCCATGACGTGATCCCCAACGGTATAGCCGTCGGTTTCCCCCGGCTCGGTCATGATGTTGCAGACGTAGATGTGGGGGGCCATATTTTTGGCCAGAGCTTCCACAATTTCCGGTACCAACAGGTTAGGGATGATGCTGGTGTAGAGGCTACCCGGCCCCAGCACCACAAACTCTGCCGCCTCAATAGCCTCGATGACTTCCGGTAGGGCGGGAGGGTTGGGGGGGTCACAGCCGATTCGGCAAATGCGTCCTCCGGCTTTGGCAATGTTGGACTCTCCCACCACGCGGCGGCCATCGCTCAGCTCCGCCCAAAGGGTGACATCCGCCAGGGTGGCCGGCAGCACCCGCCCCTGAATGGCCAAGACTTGTGAGGTGGCAGTGATGGCCCGAATCAAGTCGCCGCCGGTTACCGCGGTGAGGGCAGTGATGAACAGGTTGCCGAAGCTGTGGCCGCTTAGCCCTTCCCCCGACTGGAAGCGATATTGAAACAGCTCGGTGAGCAGCTTTTCCTCGTTGGCCAGAGCAGTCAGACAGTTGCGGATATCGCCGGGGGGCAAAACGCCGATCTCCCGCCGCAGACGCCCTGAGGATCCCCCGTCATCGGCCACCGTGACAATTGCTGTGATGTTGGAGCTGTAGCGCTTCAGACCCCGCAGCAGGTTGGAGAGGCCGGTGCCGCCCCCCAGTACCACAATGCGGGGACCACGGCTGAGACGCCGCCGCGACAACAGCTTATCCACCAGCGCTTCATCTCCCTCGGGGATCAGCACATCCTCGATGGAGCGCATGGCGCTGCGAAACCCCAGCACCACCATCACCAGCCCGATCCCGGTCACCAGGGGGCCACTGATGTTGTTCGGGATCCAAGTGGTAATCAAGCGCAGGGTGATGTCGATCAGCCGTTTTAAGCGAAAGATGGGGGTCAACTCCGTCCAGATGGCGATGCCCAGCACCATCAGCAGCACGCCCCCAACCGCCAGGCTCAGCCAGCGTTTGACAGCCAAACCGGGAAAGAGCCATTTCCAGCCACTTCCCGACCAAGCAGCCTTGCGGCGACGAATGCCCCAAACAGGGGACTTGTTGCTGGGCAGGGGCTTAGCCATGGGAAGGTGCAGGAACGCCGGCCAAAGGGATCCTAACCTGTTGCTGCGCAACGCCAACTTCGCCGGGCACCGGGCCAAAGCGGGCTTCCAGCTCCCGCTGAGAGTCGAGCAGATGGCGATGCTGAACCTGAACATTCAGGTCGGGAAGAACGTGGTTGCCGGCAGGGACAGTCCAAGGCTGCAAATCCTGGGCCAGGCGCTCCACCAGGGCCACCGAGCGGTGCTGACCGCCGGTACAGCCGATAGCCAAAGTCAGGTGGGGGCGACGCTCTGCGCGGTAGTGGGGCCAAAACGCTTTGATCAGGGACAAGATGTGCTGGTAGGTGGATTGTGTGATGGGATCCGCAAACAAGAACTCCTGCAGCAGGGGATCCTGCCCGGTAAGGCGGCGCAGATGGGGCTGAAAGAAGGGGTTGGGCAAAAAGCGCACATCAAATAGCAAGTTGGCATCGGGGGGAACGCCGTACTTGAAACCGAAGCTGACCAACCTTAGGTTGAGGGGCTGGGGGATCCCTTGCACCAGAGCTTGCAATTGCTGCCGCAGTTGCTGGGCATTGAGGTCGGAGGTATCCAACCAGTGGGTGCAGCGTTCCCGCACCGGGGCCAGAGCCAGCCGCTCTTGCTCAATGGCCTCCCACAAACCGGCAGCTTCCCCGTAGGGATGGGGACGGCGGTGGGCGCTGAGACGGTTGAGCAACACTGGGGAGCGGGCCTCCAAGAATAGGAAAGGGATCCCTTGCGATTGCACCCAAGCAGCCAGGGTGGGAACTTGATCCCGGTACTCCTGGGCGTGGAGATTCAAGCTGATGGCCAAAGCAGCGTGATGGGTCCGCATCGCCTCAACCAAGGGGATCACCTGGGCAGGCGGGATCCCTTCTAGGCTGGTGTACCCCAGTTGTTCCAACTGCTGGATGGCCAAAGTTTTCCCGGATCCCGTCAGGCCGGCAATGACCAGAACGGGGGGCGCGACTGACATGGGTTTATCCTGCATGGAGCTTATTCTAGGGCGAGAGGCGGCCAAAACAAGCGCCGGAAGAATGGGGGGCTCAGCCACGCGGGGCGCCTAGAAACCATCATCTCAGGCCGGCGAGGCTTTTGTAGCTTTTTTATCCATTTTCTCATCCGGTGCCGCCGGTCTCAGGAGGGGAGCGCTGGGGCAGAGATCCGCCAAAAAACATTGCTGGCACAGAGGCTTGCGGGCAGTGCAGACGGCCCGTCCGTGGTCGATCAGACGGATAGACCAGTTCTCCCAATCCGCCTGCGGCAACAACTGCTTCAGATCCTTTTCGATGCGCACGGGATCCTCGTGCTCAGTGAGGCCGAGGCGGCGGCTGAGGCGCTTGACATGGGTATCGACGGTAACCCCGGCATGGATGCCAAAAGCATGAGCCAACACCACATTGGCCGTCTTGCGGGCTACGCCGGGTAGGGTGAGCAGCTCCGGCATGGTGCGGGGCACTTGGCCACCGAAATGGCTTAAGATCCTGCGGCAGGCTTCCTGAATGTGCTTGGCCTTGTTGCGATAGAAGCCGGTGGAATGGATGAGAGCCTCGATCTCCTCTCGCGGCGCTGTCGCCAGGGCCTGGGCATCCGGGAAGCGACGAAACAGCTCCGGCGTCACCTGATTCACCCGCTCATCCGTACACTGAGCGGAGAGGATGGTTGCCACCAAGAGCTGCAGCGGCGTCTGGTAGTGGAGGGCACAGGTGGAGTTGGGGTAGTGGCGCTTCAGCCGGAGCAGGATCTCCAAAGCTCGCTGGCGCAAGGCCCGTTTGCTGGCCATCTTCCCCTAGCCCGACCCGGTGACAATGGCGAGGGTGTCTTTGAAGAGCAGCACCACCCCCAATCCCAGCAACAACACCAAGCCCGTCTGCATCACCCGCTCCTCCAGATGCTTGGGCAGCCGTTTGCCGCGAATCGCCTCCAGGATCAAAAAGGCAATGTGTCCCCCGTCCAAGGCGGGCAGGGGCAACAGGTTGAGAAAGGCCAGGTTAATGCTAATCAAAGCGGTGAAATTAAACAGGCTGGCGGCGTCATCGCGGGCCAGATCCGCCCCAATCTTGACGATCCCCACCGGGCCGGAGACCTGAGCAGCCGTGCTTTGGAAATTCTGCAGCAACTGCCGCAAGCCGTTCAGATTGAGCATCACCACCCGCTGGTAGGCATTTCCCGCCTCCGTGAGGATCTCAGCCACACTCTGAGGGGGACGCAAGGTCACCTCCTGGTGGGGGGCCAAGGTCACTCCAATGGCCACCGTCTCTCCCCGCACCTCTGGGATCACCGTCAATTGCAGGGGATCCCCTTCCCCGCGCTGCACCTCCAGGGGAATGGGCCGGTTCTCGCTGCTGCGGATCAGCACCTGAAAATCGTTCAGAGCTGCCAAGGCCGCCGTCTCGTCGGCAATCCCCCTGTAATCGCGATCGGCTGCCTGCAACACCACATCCCCTGCCTTCAGGCCGGCCCGCTCCGCCGGGCTATCGGGCATCACCTGAGGGATGAGAATGCCGGGATGGAGGCGCGTTACCGAGGGGATCCCCACCGAGGCGAACATCAACACCAGCACCAGATAGGCGAAGAGCAGGTTGGCCATCACCCCCGCACTCATCACCACCAGGCGATCCAGCACGGGGCGGTTTTTCAGCAGATCCGGGTCGTCGGGCGGGTAGGGGGAATGTTCATCCTCGTCAGGAAAGCCCACGTAGCCCCCCAGCGGCAGGGCGCGAATGGCGTACTCCGTCTCCTTGCCCTGGTATCGCCACAGCACTGGGCCAAACCCCAGCGAGAAGCGGTTGACGTGGATCCCTTGGAGTTTGGCTGCCGCAAAATGGCCTGCCTCGTGCACCAGGATCAGCAGGGCGAGAATGGCAATGGAGAGGAGAACAGACATGCGCTAGCTCTGAAAGATGCACAGAAGCAAGGAAGTGGGGAGCAGAGAGCCGCCCGAGATGGCTGGAGACTATCGATCAAGGCACACAATTGAACACTTGAGTAAAGAATCCCAAAGGAATCTCACAAAAACCCACAGCAGAAGAGGGAGCCTCTCAGAATACCTGCTCCACCTCCAAAATGTCGGGAATGCTCTCCCGCAACTTGCGCTCAATGCCCATCTTCAGAGTCAGGGTTGAGCTGGGGCAGGCTCCACAGGCCCCCTGCAGGCGCAGCTTGACCACCGGGCCATCGATTTCCACCAATTCCACATTGCCCCCATCGGCCATCAAGTAAGGACGCAGCTCGTCCAGGACTTTCTCGACGTTCTCGGTATTGAGTTCCAGTGCTTGTGCCATGGTTGCTTTTAGCCTCGTTGAGATTTGGATTGTAGCGGTTTCTGATACATTCACGCTGAACTCTCCTGAACATGGTTCAGGAAAGAAGCGATCGC
>NZ_JANSIH010000195.1:0-772 GCF_047462075.1 Synechococcus sp. R55.2 | reverse complement strand
GGCTTCTACTTGTTGATCCCTACCTTTTCCCCGCAAGGGGACGGAAACAACGCCCAACCGGGCAACTCCTCCAACAAACAGTCGGCCGTTGATCCCTACCTTTTCCCCGCAAGGGGACGGAAACGGTTATGTAAGCACAAGGTTTTATTGAGTAACTTAAGGTTGATCCCTACCTTTTCCCCGCAAGGGGACGGAAACTCCACTGAGGCGGGAGCCAGTCCTCCTCTACCTTCACCGTTGATCCCTACCTTTTCCCCGCAAGGGGACGGAAACTCGCCAGGGGACTGGCTTTTCGCTTTTGCTCTAATGACTTCCGTTGATCCCTACCTTTTCCCCGCAAGGGGACGGAAACGAGATCGAGGCTGAAAGCCCCTTCACTCGAATGTTGAGGCGGAGTTGATCCCTACCTTTTCCCCGCAAGGGGACGGAAACCCTTCACTGTCCACACCGGGGAGTTGTGGATTTCTCCAGTTGATCCCTACCTTTTCCCCGCAAGGGGACGGAAACGAACTTGTTCAGTAGATCTGCGCGTTGCAATACCTGCGTGTTGATCCCTACCTTTTCCCCGCAAGGGGACGGAAACCCCAGAATTTCTTCTGGGACCTCCCGCTCAGAATCTACGTTGATCCCTACCTTTTCCCCGCAAGGGGACGGAAACTAGAGAGAAGCGAGTAATGAGCAAAGAGAAGTGAGGTTGATCTCTACCTTCTCCCTGCAAGAGCATGCCTCTAACCCCCAAAACCCTGAACTTTGCTGAATTTACTGAGCTTTA
>NZ_JANSIH010000194.1:0-772 GCF_047462075.1 Synechococcus sp. R55.2 | reverse complement strand
CTCCCGGCACTGACCCTACGGGTACAGTGCGGGGCTCCTGCGATTTCTAGCTGAATGTCCAACTGCCCATAACGAGATGTTTTGGACTACGGAGTGCAGAATAGACCAATAAACAGAACAGTGTCCAAATCAATTCAGATTACTCTCGCTGTTTTCGTTCATGGCTGCAGGGATCCAATGGGCAGGCTGCGCCTGGGCAAACACCTGCACTTCAGTGCTCATTTTGCGCAGTTGGCGGGCCAACTTGATCGCCTTGTCGCGGGGAAGGGGCGGGCTCACCACCGCCGGCAGACAGCGCAATAGGGGTTTCAGGGCCGTTTTGGGCAGGCGTGCGTAGAACGATAAAGCTGAAAGGATCTCATCTTCAAAATAGGGGTTGCGACACTCCAAAAGGCGCACTTGATACAACTCTGGGGGCAGAGGGCGTCCTTGGGTCAGGCGAATCAGGGATCCCACCGTTCCCATCACATAGAGTTGATCGCCTTCTTTCAACGGGGTCTTGCCCTCTTTTTGCCAGATCTTGGGAAAAACACAGGGCTTACCCGGTCGGGAGCGATGCAGCAAGATCACCAGGTCATAATCCTGGGCCAGTTGGTGCAAGGATAGCCCCAGGTAGTGGCAATGGGCAGAGACCTCCAGCAGCGTCACCAGCAGAGTTTCCCCCTGCCAAGCCAGAGTGCCGTAGACGGATCCCACCAGTGCTGCTGTGGCAAAAGCCCGTGCACCCAACCCGGTAGCACTGTAGCAGATACCCAGCGTCTGCATGTGGCGC
>NZ_JANSIH010000193.1:0-27079 GCF_047462075.1 Synechococcus sp. R55.2 | reverse complement strand
GGCAGTCCTCCCCCCTTCGGCTCGGGCAGCGGATGAGAAAACTGGGGATCCAACACCCGCGCAATCTGCACCCCTAAGCGGATCATGCCTGCTGAAGCGCGATGGCTCCCCTCCAGAAACCGAACCTGCGTTTTTGCCATCAAGAAGTCGGCCACAGCTTCCGGGATCCCGGTCAAAGAGACCCCGCCGCCGAGGGTGTAGCTGAAAAATTGACTTTGCAGATGGGATTGCCCCTGCCGGTAAAACTCCAGCGCCACGGCACAACTGTCTTCCGCCTGATCCACAATCAGGTGATCCCACTCTTGCCAAAACTCCGCCAGCGGCAGGATGTGCTCGCCAAACAGCCGAATTTGCAGGCCAAAATCCAGGGATCCCAACCGAAGCGCTGCCTCCCACAGCCGCCCCACACAGCAGCCCATTGCCTGCAAAGCCTCTGCCCGCCGCGGATCTGCCTCCTCGGGCCAAGCCCGGGCCAGCCGGGATCCCACCACCTCTGCCGGCAAACCCGAAGCCCCCGCAATATAAGCAGCACTGCTGATCTGATCCCAGATCTGGAACTCCTTGAGCCCGACCCCGGCAAAGGCTTCCCCATGCCGAGGGCACAAAGCGCAGGCTCGTTCGCAGAGAAATTGAGTGAGATCTTTGGCCAAGGGGATCGGCTCAAACTGAGGAGGCAACTGAGGAAGGCGGGCACACACCTGCGGCCAATGATCGGCCAGAGAGCGCCCAACCCGCTGCAAGAACGTCTCGATCCGCCACGGCCCCACCAAGCCCGAACTGGACTGCTGCAAGCGCCACAACACCTCATCCGCTTGCCGTTGACTCCGCACCAAAAACAAGACCCGGCCCGGATCGGATCCCGCCTGCAACAATCTCCGATAGTGATCTACACAAGCCTGGGTCAGCCCACTGCCTGCCCAGCCCATTACACTTTGGAAGGGAGATGGCTTCCCTGGCCAATGGCTCTTTTCTTCCACTTGAGCTGCCCTTACCCTCTCCGGCCTCTCCAACCAACCCATTTTCTCAGCAAAAGTCTGGACAAACGGGCCTTCGCATCATTATGATTGTTTTCCGTTGCCAACTGAGTCCATCCGCTTTGGCGACCCGGCGCGCTGCTACACCAGATACTGCCTCTTTAGCAGGTAAGTCTGAGCAGCTCTCAACAAAAGCAGTTTGGCGTGCAGCTTTGGGGGTGAACTAAGCAAGAGGCTCAGCGTTGCCGGCGCTGAACTTGGCCTCGGGGGATCCCTACCTTGCCCTTTCGCCTCAGCCGGCAGACTCAGCTTTGTCTTGAGCTTCCTGCTGCCACGCTATTGCTGTATGCCTATCCATCCGGCTAACTGAGCCATTGGCCTACGGCCCGCTTCGCGAACGGCTAGCCGATTGTCGGAGTGAGCTGGCTCTCAGTTGATGAAAACGAGTCGTGCAGGCTCGATTGGAGGTTCTTGTGGCACTTGGCATCCTCGGAAGAAAAGTCGGCATGACCCAGATCTTCTCACCAGAGGGGCTGGCCATTCCGGTTACCGTCGTACAGGCGGGGCCTTGCACCGTGACCCAGATCAAAACCCAGGCCACAGACGGCTACAACGCCATTCAGTTGGGCTACTTGCCCACCACTGAAAAGCATCTCACGCGGGCGCAGCGGGGCCACCTCAGCAAAGCAGGGGTGACAGAGCTGCTGCGCCACCTGCGAGAGTTTCGCGTTGATCAGCCGGAAGCTTACCAATTGGGGCAGAAAATTACCGTCGAGATGTTTTCCCCCGGCCAGTTGGTGGATGTGGCAGGTACCTCCATCGGGCGAGGGTTTGCCGGCTATCAAAAGCGCCACCACTTCGGTCGTGGCCCCATGTCCCACGGCTCCAAAAACCACCGCCGACCGGGTTCCATTGGCGCCGGCACAACCCCAGGCCGCGTGTTTCCGGGGATGCGCATGGCAGGGCGGCTGGGAGGTGGCCGAGTCACCACCCGCAAATTGCAGTTGGTGCAGGTGGATCCGGAGCGGGATCTGTTGGTGATTAAGGGCTGCGTGCCCGGCGTAGAAGGAGGGCTGCTGGAGATCACCCCTGCCAAGCAGGTGGGCAACAAGCGTTAGGGGAGGGATCCCTGGGTGAAAACAAGGTTGACCGGCATCCGCAAAGACGAGGGAACCATGGCAAGTTGTGTGGTGAAAAATTGGCAAGGGGAAACGGTGGGCAGCGCGGAGCTGAGCCTTAAAGTTGCTCGTCCCGAAACAGCCGCCCACATCCTCTATCTGGCACTGCGCCGGCAGATGACCAATGCTCGTCAGGGCAACGCCCACACCAAGACCCGAGCTGAGGTGCGCGGCGGCGGTCGCAAGCCTTGGAAGCAGAAAGGCACCGGTCGGGCCCGTGCCGGCTCCATCCGCTCCCCACTTTGGCGCAAAGGGGGGGTGATCTTCGGCCCCCGCAAGCGGGAATACAACCTGGCCATGAACCGCAAAGAACGGCAACTGGCCCTGCGCACCGCTCTGCAAAGTCGGGTGGAAGACCTGATCGTCGTGGAGGATTTCCAGGAGCAGCTCAACCCGCCCAAAACCCGTGCTGTGGCCCAGGCTTTGCTGCGCTGGGGGGTGATGGAAGATCAATCGGCTCTGCTCATCGTTGCCGAACGCTCGGAAGCCGTAGAGCGGGCCGTGCGCAACATCGCCCGCGTTAAGCTGATCGGCCTGGATCAGATCAACGTTTTCGATCTGCTCAACGTCGATTGGGTGCTGATCACCGTTTCTGCCCTAGAGCAGCTCAAGGCCCGTTGGGGATCCGACGCTGCGCCGGCAGTTCTGGAGACTCCCTCTGAGGATGCACCTCAGGCCGACATAGCCGAAGATCAGGCCCTGCCCGGAGATGGGCCGGAAGATCAGGCCGTTCCAGAAAGCGAACACGAGGAAGCAGAGCAAACCCCAGCCCAACCTGAGGCCCAGGAAAACCAAGCTGCCCTCCAAGGACGTCCAGCAGATCCGCAGGGGCCAGAAGAGCAAACCGAAGAGCCCCAAGATCCAGCAGAAGAACTGGCTCAAGGAGCAGAGCCGTCAACGGTAGAAGAGGCCGAAGCAGCCCCAGCAGAGGAGGAAAGCGATGACTGAGAGCAAGCGGATCCTGGCCGACGTCCTGTTGCGCCCCGTCATCACCGAAAAGGCAACCGCCTTGATGGAGCAGCGCAAATATGTCTTTGAAGTGCTGCCCACCGCCACCAAGCCGCTCATCCGAGCTGCCGTCGAAGAAATGTTCCGCGTGCGAGTTACTTCCGTCAACACCCTGAAGCTCCCGCGCAAGCAACGGCGGGTGGGCCGCTTTGTGGGCTACCGCACCCGTCCCAAGCGAGCCATCGTGACCTTGGCGGAGGGAGATTCCATCACCCTCTTCCCGGACACCTGAACGCCCCTTTTGAGCTGTTGTTGTCCCGTCCCCCACCCCTACCTGAGCCATGGGCATTCGTACTCTCCGACCCTACACCCCCAGCACCCGTCACATGACGGTCTCTGACTTCGAGGAGCTGTCCCGTGACGAGAACGGCAAGCAGCCCAGACCGGAAAAGTCGCTGCTGCAATTTATTCACCGCAAGAAAGGGCGCAACAACCGTGGCGTCATCACCTGCCGGCACCGCGGTGGTGGCCACAAGCGGCTTTACCGCATCATCGACTTCCGTCGCGACAAGCGGGGGATCCCGGCGACCGTCAAAACTGTGGAGTACGATCCCAACCGTAGCGCCCACATCTGCCTGGTGGAATACGAAGACGGCGAGAAACGCTACATCCTCGCTCCCCGCAACCTACAGGTGGGAGCCACCATCATGGCCGGGCCAGAGGCCCCCTTTGAGATCGGCAATGCCATGCCCCTGGAGCGGATCCCCTTGGGAACGGTGGTTCACAATGTGGAGCTGTATCCCGGTCGCGGCGGGCAGATCGTTCGCGCCGCCGGGGCTGGCGCTCAAGTGGTGGCCAGAGAAGGCAAATATGTCTCCCTCAAGCTGCCCTCCGGCGAAGTCCGCATGATCCGCGGCGAGTGCTACGCCACCATCGGCCAACTGGGCAACGTTGACCACAACAACATCAGCCTGGGCAAGGCGGGTCGTAGCCGTTGGTTGGGGCGCCGTCCCAAGGTGCGTGGCTCGGTGATGAACCCTGTGGATCATCCCCATGGCGGCGGGGAAGGGCGAGCCCCCATAGGCCGCAGTACCCCTGTCACCCCTTGGGGCAAGCCCACCCTGGGGTACAAGACCCGCAAACGCAACAAGCCCAGCAACAAATTCATCGTGCGCGGTCGCCGTCGCGGAGGCCGCCGGGACAAGGGCGGAAGGGCTGCTCAGTAGCCGCTGGCCATTCGCTCCCCGAAGCTTTTTCGACAGTGAATTGCTTATCAAACGGTTGAGGTTCTTATGGGACGTTCGCTGAAAAAAGGCCCCTTTGTGGATGCCAAGCTGCTTCTCAAGGTGGAGAAGATGAACGAGCGCAACGAGAAGCACATGATCAAGACCTGGTCGCGGGCCAGCACCATCTTGCCGGTCATGATCGGCCACACCATCGCCGTTCACAACGGCAAGCAACACGTGCCCATCTACATCACCGATCAGATGGTGGGTCACAAGCTGGGGGAATTCGTTCCCACCCGTACCTTCCGCGGTCACGCGGGTAGCGACAAAAAAGCCGCCCGCCGTTGAGATAAACAACGAGTAGGACAGTATTGAGCAGGAGGGAGAGCGCCATGGCTGATTCATCCCCTGAGGTTAAAGCGGTAGCCCGCTACATCCGCATGTCCCCCTTCAAAGTGCGGCGGGTGCTGGATCAGATCCGCGGGCGCACCTATGCCGATGCCCTCATCCTGCTGGAGTTCATGCCCTACGCTGCCTGTGAGCCGGTTCGTAAGGTGCTGCGCTCGGCGGTGGCCAACGCAGAGCACAACAACGGCTTGGATCCCCGGGATCTGGTGATCAGCCAAGCCTACGCCGATCAGGGTCCTGTGCTGAAACGGTTTCGCCCCCGCGCCCAAGGGCGGGCCTACCCCATTCGCAAGCGCACCTGCCACATCACCATCGCCGTCCGGCCCATAGGAGCTGAAGTGGTGACAGCTTCCTAACCTTCCGTATTCCCAGACCTCTACCCCTTAACCACCATGGGACAGAAGATCCACCCCACCGGTTTCCGCCTCGGCGTGATTAAAGAACATCGCAGCCGCTGGTTTGCCGATCCGGCCCGCTATCCAGCCCTGTTACAGGAGGATGATCAGATTCGCACCTACCTGACCCAGCAATTGAGCAGTGCTGGCTTGGCCGATATCCAAATTGAACGCAAAGCAGATCAAATTGACCTAGAGATCCGCGCTGCTCGCCCTGGGGTGGTCGTGGGTCGGGGCGGATCCGGCCTAGAGACTTTGCGCCAAGGTCTGCAAAAAGAGCTGAGTTCACGAGGTGGCGGCGAACGAACCATTCGCATCAATGTAGTAGAGGTCACCCGTGCCGACGCCGAAGCGACCTTGCTGGCGGAAAATATCGCCCAACAGTTGGAACGGCGGATTGCTTTTCGCCGCATCGTGCGCCAGGTAATCCAACGGGCCCAGCGGGCAGGCGTACAAGGGATCAAAATCCAAATTGCCGGTCGTCTCAACGGGGCCGAGATCGCCCGCACCGAATGGACGCGGGAGGGGCGGATCCCTTTGCACACCTTGCGGGCCGACATCGACTACGCCGAGCACCTCGCCCATACCACCTTCGGCATCATCGGAGTCAAAGTTTGGGTCTTCAAAGGGGAAGTTCTGCCCGGGCAGGAACGTCACGAACAGAAGTTTCCCCTGCAACAGCCCAAACGTCGGCAGCAGCGGCGGCGGCCCACCTTTGAAGATCGCTCGGCTCAAGCAGAGGCTTGACCGCCGGTTTGGCAATGCCCAGGGATCCCCATCAGTTACCCATGATTGAGGAACGGCCATGTTAAGCCCCAAACGCACCAAATACCGCAAGCAGCAGCGCGGGCGCATGAAAGGCAAAGCGACCCGTGGCAACCGCATCAACTTTGGGGAATACGGCCTTGTGGCCCTAGAACCCGCCTGGATTACAGCTCGACAGATCGAAGCCAGCCGTCGGGCCATGACCCGCTATGTTCGGCGGGGTGGCCAAATCTGGATTCGCATCTTTCCTGACAAGCCCGTTACTCAGCGAGCCGCGGAAACCCGCATGGGATCCGGCAAAGGCAACCCTGAGTACTGGGTTTGTGTCGTCAAGCCAGGCCGTATCCTCTTCGAAATGGGGGGAGTGGCAGAGCCCATCGCCCGCGAGGCCATGCGCCTTGCCGCCCAGAAGCTGCCCATTAAGGTCAAGTTTGTAACCAAAGCCGACTTTGAAAAGCCAGAGCCCGCCCAGGCAACGGCTTCAGAGGTGGCCACCAGCAGTGTATGAGGAGAGTTCAGCCATGCCCATGCCCAAAATTGCTGATGCCCGTGCTTTATCGGACGAAGAGCTGAGCAACGAAATCTACGCCGTCAAGAAAGAGCTGTTTGAGCTGCGTTTGCAGCAGGCCACGCGGCAGTTGAACCAGCCCCATCTCATCCGGCTGCGCAAACACAAGCTGGCGCAACTACTAACTGTGGAGGGAGAGCGTAAGCGGGGCAAACGCCCAACCAAGGAGGAGTAATGGCTGTTCGGGAGAAGATTGGCATTGTTGTCAGCAACAAGATGCAAAAAACGGTGGTTGTTGCTGTGGAAAATCGAGTTGCTCACCCGAAGTACGGCAAGATCGTCGTCAAGACCAAGAAGTTTAAGGCCCACGACGAGGAAAACCGCTGTCAAGAAGGGGATCTGGTGCGCATCACGGAAACCCGTCCCCTTAGCCGCACCAAGCGTTGGCAAGTTGCCGAAATCCTGAGGGAGGTGAAGAAACTATGATTCAGCAGCAAACTATGCTGACGGTGGCCGACAACACCGGTGCTCGCAAGATGATGTGCATTCGCGTGCTGGGCAGCAGTGGCCGTCGCTACGCCAGCTTGGGCGATGTGATCATTGGTGTCGTCAAGGATGCCCTGCCCAACATGCCCGTCAAAAAATCCGATGTTGTCAAGGCCGTTGTTATCCGCACCGTCGATACGGTACGTCGCCCTGACGGCATGTGCATCCGCTTCGACGACAATGCTGCCGTGATCATCAACAATGATGGCAATCCCCGTGGAACTCGTGTTTTCGGCCCTGTAGCCCGCGAGCTGCGGGAGAAAAACTTCACCAAGATCATCTCCCTGGCCCCGGAGGTACTCTGATGGTTCGCCCCCTCAAACCCAGCCAAATTCGGCGCTTAGTTCGGCGACCGGGCATTCGCAAGCACCGCAACAGCCTGCGCTACAAAATGCGTATCAAGCAAGGGGATACCGTGCAGGTGATCTCCGGCGATGACAAAGGCAAAATCGGCGAGGTGCTGCGGGTCTTTCCCGAACGCAACATGGTTTTGGTGGAAGGGGTTAACATTGTTACCTACCACCGCAAACCTCAGCGAGAAGGGGAAAGTGGCCGGATTGAGACCAAGGAAGCCCCCATTCCCGTCTGCAAAGTGATGGCCTATTCCAAGAAGCAGGAAGTGGCCAGCCGCATCGGCTATCAAATCACCGCCGATGGTCGCAAAGTCCGCGTCCTTAAGAAAACAGGCGAGATCCTCGACTAGGCATTACATTCTTTTTTCCATCATTGGTCTGGCTCTGACCCAGCCCAGAGCCGCAAGGAGAAGCCACCATGCCCCAACGTCTGCAAATCCTCTACAACACCGTCATCGTCCCCAAGCTGCAAAAGGAGTTGGGCTACACCAACATCCACCAGGTGCCCCGCCTGGAGAAGATCGTCATCAACCGCGGCTTGGGGGAAGCTTCCCAAAATGCCAAGGCTCTGGAATCTTCCATTGCCGAGATCAGCGCCATCACCGGTCAGCGTCCGGTGATCACCCGCGCCAAAAAGGCAATTGCCAGCTTCAAGATTCGCAAGGGCATGCCGGTTGGCCTGATGGTAACCCTACGGCGGGAGCGCATGTATGCGTTTTTGGATCGCCTGATCAACATTGCTCTGCCCCGTATCCGTGACTTCCGCGGCGTCAGCCCCAAAGCCTTTGATGGACGAGGCAACTACACCCTGGGCATCCGCGAACAACTGATTTTTCCCGAAATCAACTATGACTCTGTAGATCAGTTGCGAGGTATGGATATTTCAATTGTGACCACTGCTAAAACCGACGAAGAGGGCCGTGCCCTGCTCAAAGCGTTTGGCATGCCCTTTGCCTCCTAGGTTGCCCACCCTGACTTTTCTTGATCTGCATCGATCTTCCGAGGAGCACTGACCCACCGATGGCCCACACCAACGACACGATCGCCGATATGCTCACCCGCATTCGCAATGCCACCATGGCTCGGCACGAGTCGGTGGCAGTTCCGGCCACACGCATGACCCGCAGCATCGCTCGCGTTCTTCATGAGGAAGGGTTTGTCAGCGAATGGAAAGAGGAGGGAGAAGGGATCCAAGCCCGGGTGGTGTTGCGATTGAAGTACAAAGGCAAAGGCCGCAACTGCAGGCCCATCATCAATGGTCTAAAGCGGGTGAGCCGACCGGGTCTGCGGGTTTACCGCAACCACAAAGAGCTGCCCCGAGTGCTGGGAGGAATTGGAATTGCCATCATCTCCACCTCCAACGGCATTATGACCGACCGGGAGGCTCGTAAGCAGGGCATTGGCGGCGAAGTCCTCTGCCTTGTCTACTAGACATTAAGTTTTCTCTGGTCAGGAGTTTTTCCCATGTCCCGTATCGGTAGACGCCCCATCGCCCTTCCTGCCAAGGTGGAGATCCAGATCGACGGCCAACACATTGCAGTGAAAGGACCGAAAGGTCAACTGTCCCGCAGTTTACCGCCCTTGATCACAGTCCAGCAAAACGCTCAGACGCTCACAGTCAGCCGTCTCAACGATTCTCGGCCTGCCCGCCAACTCCACGGCCTTTGCCGCACCTTGGTCGCCAACATGGTCGATGGAGTATCCAAGGGATTTGAGCGGCGGCTGGAATTGGTGGGCGTGGGCTACCGGGCTGCCATCCAAGGCAGCAAGTTGGTTTTGAACGTTGGCTACAGCCATCCTGTGGAGATCCCCTTTCCCCCTGGCATCCAAATTGCCGTTGAGGGAAACAACATCATTGTTGTCTCAGGCACAGATAAAGAACTGGTGGGCAATACTGCCGCCCGTATCCGAGCCGTCCGGCCCCCAGAGCCCTACAAGGGGAAAGGGATCCGTTATCTAGGGGAACAAGTTCGCCGCAAGGCAGGTAAATCGGGGAAAGCGAAGAAGTGAATAGCCTATGAAAGCCAGCCGCAAAATCACCACCCAACGTCGTCATCGGCGCATTCGCCGCAAAGTCTTCGGCACTGCCGAGCGGCCTCGCCTGGCCGTGTTTCGCTCCCATCGACACATCTACGCCCAGGTGATCGACGATGTAGCCCAGCATACCTTAGCCTCCGCCTCCACCTTGGACAGGGAGCTGCGCGAAAAATTCAAAGAAACCGGGACGGCTACTCAAGAAGCGGCTGCCTTGGTGGGCCGCTCAGTTGCCGAACGAGCCTTACAGATGGGCATTTCCCGCGTGGTTTTCGATCGGGGGGGCAAGCTTTATCACGGGCGCGTTCAAGCCCTGGCAGAAGCTGCCCGAGAAGCAGGGTTACAGTTCTAGCTACTGAGGACACAGCACATGGCTGAGCAGAGGGAACGTCGCAGAAGCAAGAAAAGCCGCGAAGAGCAGCCCACGGAGTGGCAAGAGCGGGTCATCCAGATTCGGCGCGTCACCAAGGTGGTCAAGGGCGGCAAGAAGTTGAGCTTCCGCGCTGTGGTGGTGGTCGGCAACGAGCGCGGCCAAGTCGGGGTTGGCGTAGGCAAAGCCAACGACGTGATTGGAGCAGTACGCAAGGGGGTTGTGGACGGTAAAAAGCACCTCATTGAGGTGCCCCTCACCAAAGGTTTGTCCGTACCCCATCCCATGCAGGGGGCAGGCGGCGGTGCCACCGTCTTGGTCATGCCAGCAGCTCCCGGCACAGGCGTCATCGCAGGGGGGGCAGTCCGCACCGTTCTGGAGCTGGCAGGAGTACGCAACAGCTTGGCCAAGCAACTGGGATCCAGCAACCCCCTCAACAATGCCCGTGCTACCATCGATGCGCTGCGGCGGATGCGTACCTTTAAGCAGGTGGCCCAAGACCGAGACATCGATGTGCGCCGCCTATTGGGCAAGTGATGGACAGGTGATATTGAGCAAGTGAGCTAGAGGTAGACATGCGACTGGAAGACATTCGGCCTCAAGCAGGTTCGACGCGGCGGCGGCGGCGGCTAGGTCGTGGCGTTTCTGCCGGGCAGGGGGCCTCCTGTGGCAAGGGGATGCGGGGGCAAAAGGCCCGCAAGGGGGGTGGTACACGACCCGGCTTTGAAGGGGGGCAGACTCCCCTCTACCGGCGTTTGCCCAAGCTTAAGCATTTCCCCCGCTACACGCGGCGTCTGGAATACACCCTGGTCAACCTGCGCGCCTTGGCGGATCTGCCTGCCGGCAGCGAGGTCAGCCTGCAAAGCTTAATGGAACGAGGGATCGTCACCACCAACGATGGCCCGCTGAAGATCTTGGGAGATGGGGAAGTCAGCGTGCCCCTGACGATCAGGGCGGCGGCTATTACCGCTTCAGCCAAAGCCAAGATCGAGGCAGCCGGAGGTCGGGTGGAAATCTTGGGATCCTAGACCGCCCCTTCCCGCTGCTCTGGCCGGCTTCTGTGGGAAGTTGCTGAGTTGCACTTTCTCTGGATTTACTTTGATTTTGCCGACTGCACCACCGGCAGCGTAGAGTGGTAGATAGCTAACCTTGCCCTTTGCTCCCGCGAGATTCTCTTCCCTATGGTTGACACACGAGGCTCCGCCCCTTCTGCCCAAGAGACTTTTATGCAGATGGCTATGGCCTCTGGCCTGCGCAGCCGTCTGTTTCTCACCTTGGGCTTGCTGCTGCTGGTCAGAGTGGGCATTTACATCCCCATTCCCGGTATCGATCGGGCCCGCTTTGCCGCCGAAGCTGCCAATAGTCCTGTGTTTGGCCTGCTGGATGTCTTCTCCGGCGGGGGGATTTCTGCTTTGGGGATCTTTGCCCTTGGGATCCTGCCCTTCATCAACGCCTCGATCATCATGCAGTTGCTGATCCCGGCCATTCCGGCCTTAGAGAACCTGCAGAAAAACGAGGGAGAACAGGGGCGGCGGCAGATTTCTCAATACACCCGCTATGTCACCTTGGGCTGGGCCATTATCCAGGGCATTGGCATTTCCTTTTGGGTGCGGGAGTTTGCCAGTACCACCAATGAGTTGGCCTTCATGGCCTCCACCACCTTGGCTCTGGCGGCAGGATCCATGTTTGTGATGTGGCTGGGAGAGATGATCACGGAGAAGGGGGTGGGAAGTGGCCCTTCGCTGTTGATCTTCATCAACATTGTTGCCACTCTGCCCCGTGCCCTTGGACAGACCATCAGCTTGGCCCGTGCCGATAGCAGCACTATCGGTGGCATCTTGCTGTTGACAGCAATCTTTTTGGCCACCATTGTCGGCATTGTCTTCATCCAAGAGGGCAGCCGCAAGATCCCGATCGTCTATGCCAAGCGCCAGGTGGGCAACAAGCTGTTCCGCGAGCAGAAAAGCTATCTGCCCCTGAGGCTGAACCAGGGGGGGGTGATGCCGATCATCTTCGCCTACTCGGTGATGTCTCTGCCTTTGGCCTTGGCCCAGTACACCCAAAACCTGACCTTGGTGCAGGTGGCCAACTTCCTATCCCCCACCTCCTGGTTCTACATTCCCTTCTATTTCGTGCTGATCCTCTTTTTCAGCTACTTCTACACCTCTTTGCTCATCAACCCGGTGGATCTGGCTCAGAACTTGAAGAAGATGGGAGCCAGCATTCCGGGAATACGTCCGGGCAAGGCCACTGCTGAGTATGTCGAAGGGATCCTCAATCGGCTGACGCTGCTGGGGGCTTTGTTCCTGTGCGCGGTGGCCATCATCCCGACGACGGTGGAACGGGCAACCGGCATCACCACTTTCCAAGGTTTGGGGGCGACCTCGCTGCTGATTTTGGTGGGGGTGGCGATTGAGACCTCCAAGCAGATCCAGACTTATGTCATCTCACAACGCTACGAAGGGATGGTCAAACAGTAGTGCCGAGGTTGATCTTTCTGGGGCCGCCGGGGGCGGGCAAAGGTACACAGGCGGAGCGGCTGGCGGCCATCTACCACACGCCCAAAATTTCCACGGGCGATCTGCTGCGGGCCGAGGTCAAGGCTCAGACACCGCTGGGATGCCAAGCCAAAGCTTACATGGATGCGGGAGAGCTGGTGCCCGACGAGGTGCTGATCGGGATGGTGAAGGGGCAGTTGCAGCAGTCTCCGGAGCAGGGTTGGATCCTGGATGGATTTCCTCGCACCTTAGCCCAGGCAGAAGCCTTGGAAGAGCTGCTGCAAGAGCTGGGACAAGATTACGACTACGTCCTCAACTTGGAGGTGCCCGACGAGGTGGTGGTGGCCCGGCTGCTGGCCCGTGGCCAGGAACAGGGGCGCAGCGATGATGCGGATCGGTCAGTAATTCTCAAGCGGCTGGAGGTCTATCGGCAGCAGACGGCTCCCCTGATCGATTTTTATGAGGCCAAGGGGCGCTTGCAACGGGTCAACGGCAACCAGCCGGTGGAATCCGTACAGGAACATCTGCAGGCTCTTCTGGAAGGCTTCAGGAGGACGGCGTGATTAGAGCAGGAGCTGGAAATTCCCCCCAGCGGCGGGGCATGCAGCTCATCGAGATCAAATCTCGCCGCGAAGTGGAGAAAATGCGGCGGGCCGGTCGGGTGGTGGCCCAAGTATTGCAGGAGATCGCGGAGCGCCTGGAGCCGGGCTGGACCACGGCAGATATCGATGCCTATGCCGAGAGACGGGTGGCCCAACTTAATGCTTTGCCCAGTTTCAAGGGCTACTACGGCTTTCCCGCCTGCGTCTGTGTCAGTGTCAACCATGAGGTGGTGCACGGGATCCCCAGTCCCCGCAAAGTGGTGCAGCCGGGAGATGTGGTTAAGGTGGATTTTGGCGCCATCGTCGAGGGCTGGCATGCGGACTCCTGTATCACCATCGGCCTGGAACCCCTGAGCGACGCAGCCCGGGATCTGATCGATACAGCGGCCAAGGCCCTGCAGACGGGCATCGACCACGTGCGCCACGGCGTTTGGCTTCAGGATGTCTCAGGCGCCATTGAAGATTACATCGAGGGGCGGGGCTACTCGGTGGTGAAGCAGTATGTCGGCCACGGGGTGGGGCGCAATCTGCACGAAGAGCCGCAATTTCCCAACTATCGCACCCGCGATCTGCCCAATCCCAAGCTGCGCTCCGGCATGACGGTGGCCATTGAGCCGATGGTGAATGCGGGGGGAGAGGCAACCCGAGTGTTGCCAGACCAGTGGACGGTGGTCACGGTGGATGGCTCTTGGTCGGCTCAGTTTGAGCACACGGTCTTGGTTACCGAGTCTGGAGCAGAAATTTTGACCGATCGCACGCCTTTTCAGTCCTAAGGGATCCCCTGATGAAGGACTGCAACAGTTAGGATAGAAGAGGTGGAGCATATTTTCATTTCTTAACAGCGCGTGTCGTCGCGGCTGTGGATTGTTCTGTTGTTTGTTATGTCGTTTTTGGGAGGGCTCATTGTCTAAGGAAGATGCCATTGAAATGGAGGGGGTCGTTACCGAATCCCTGCCCAACGCCATGTTCCGAGTGGATCTGGACAACGGCTTCAACGTGCTCGCTCATATCTCCGGCAAAATTCGCCGCAACTACATCAAGATCTTGCCCGGCGACCGGGTCAAGGTGGAGCTGAGCCCCTATGACCTCAACAAAGGGCGCATCACCTACCGCCTTAAGAAAAAGTAAGTTCCCCAGCCGGGCTGCTGAGCATGAAGGAGCTGAGCCAAGTTCTCAAGACCAGCCTCTGGGCTACAGTCGGCGGCTTGGGTGCTCTAGCCGTTCTCAACGCTTGGATCTCCTCCCAAACTCAACCTCTGCAGAGCCTGTTGCCGGGAGAGGAAAGGCACCACTTCTGGCGGGGTCATCGCCTGTTTTACAAGGTCATGGGATCCGGCCAGCCGTTGTTGTTGTTGCACGGCATTGGGGCAGGCTCCTCCAGCTATGAGTTTCGTGCCATTATGGCGGAGCTGGGGCAGCACCATCAAGTCTATGCTCTGGATTTGTTGGGGTGGGGCAACTCAGAACGTCCAGATTTGAAGTACACCGGCAGCCTCTATGCCGAGATGATCGGGGATTTTGTCCAGCAGGTGATCGGGCGACCCTGTCACGTCATTGCAAACTCTCTCTCGGCAGGGTTTGCGCTGCGCTCGGCCCGTCTACAACCCCACCATTGGCAGAAGCTGTTGCTCATCGCCCCTCTGGGAGACAACAGCCTTATCCCCGATGCGCTCGGGATCCCTTTGGCCCAGATTGCCTATGGATTCCTCAGCCTGCCCGTTCTGGGGTTGGCCTTCTACAACGGCATCACCGCCCCCTGGAGTGTACGCTTGTTTACAGAGCAGAGCTTGTTCTCCCCCAGCTACGCCCTGGATGAGGCGGTGGTGGACTACTATTACCGGGCAGCTCACCAAGCGGGGGCTCAATTTGCCCCCCGTTCTTTTCTCACCGGCAAGCTCAACTTGCCCATCGAAGACGACTTTCGCGTGGTGGCCAAGCCCATGGCTCTGGTCTGGGGAGAACAGAACCGCCTCACCGGCCCAGAACAGGCAGAGCGATATCGCACCTTGCGCCCGGAGGTGCCGATTTACCGATTGCCGGGGGCTGCTTTTCCGCACATTGAAGCGCCGCAGACCTTTTTGTCGGTGGCTTTGCGCTTCTTGGCCGAAGCCGATCCTGCTCTACCGGAATGACGGACAGGGGATCCCTTTGCGCCTTGGCAGAAAAAAGTGGGAGATTGGCGCAAGAAGCAGCCCTAGCGCCAGGGGTAAGGGCCGTGCTCTCGGTTGACGTGACCATCCCGAGCGCAGAGGGGAGTTGGTACGAGTCCGGCAACTCAAGTGGGCTCCCCGGCCTTATCTTCCCAGGGATCACCATCCACAGGAGTGGAGCTGGAAGGAGGAGGGGCAGGCTCAGAAGGAGGGGCCTCTTCTTTGGCATACTCCTGTTCCCAAGCCGGTTGTTCGGGGGCGGGTGCGGGCTCAGGCGGGCGTGGACGCACAGGCTGCGGCTCAGGTTCAGGCTCTTCTTCTGCGTAAACGTCTTCTTCTTCGGCTTCGTATTCCTCGTCGTATTCTTCTTCGTAATCTTCCTCGACGGCGGAACTCTCGACAGCACTGGGCAGGGCAGGAGCAGGGCTAACTCCGGCTTCCCAAGGGGGCTTGCCGATTCCCAGGGTTTCCAAAATCCCCTTGGCCAGTTGGGTTAGGCGGGTCTCAGCGCCATCGGCAACAATAAGGCGATCCCCGCCCACAGAGACAATCTCATCGGTGGAGAGCAGATAGGTGCTGAGGATAAAGCCGGGTAAAAAGGTGAGGCCGAGGTTGGAGAGCACCAAACCCGTGATGATGCCGGAGACGGAGTTGAACTCAAAATCCTTAACTTTGCCGAGGCGGATCCCTTCTTCGGTTACCACCTCGCTGCCAACCACGCGACTCAGGCCCTCCAAATCCAAGTTATCGAAAACTTCTTCGCTGGGGACAAGAACTGCATCCTGACCCAAAGCTGTTACCTGCCGCAGCTCCATCAAACGGGGGGATCCGGCAAGGGCTTTTTCCAGCACCCCCAGCACCAGAACCTGCTTGGCTTCAAGATCCGCCCAAACTTCGCTGACTACCCCAAGCCGGGCTGCGTTGCCCTGGCTGATCACCTGCGTTCCCAGAACCTGTGACCGCCGACGAACCTCTGATCGCACCAGCGCAACAGATCCTTTCCCAGTCGTCATGATGGTTTCCCCGTCGTAAGTCAAAACGTTCCCGTTGTTGGGCTGCGTGTCTGACACAGTTCGCCAGAATTAAGTAAGTTAATAGTACCACTGCCTGTCTCCTCCCTCGCGGGCTGCCCAGGTGGGATCCCGGCCAATCTGCCTGCTCCAGGCCAGAAACTGCTCTGCCATCGCGCCCAGGGAATAGTGCTCTTCTGCCCGTTGCCGACAGCGGCTCCTGTCGATGTGATCTAGGCGCTCTACAGCCTCTGCCAAAGCTGCCACGTTGTCCGGCTCGACGATCCAGCCGGTTTCTCCATCGCTGACAATTTCCGCGGGCCCACCCCGGCGGTAGGTAATCACCGGCACGCCACAGGCCAAAGCTTCCACCGCCACCAAGCCAAAGGCCTCCACCCACTTGGGGGTCATGATCAAGGCTGAGCATTGCCCCAAGATCCGCTGCATTTGCGGGGTGGGCAAAAACCCTCGGTAATCCAATTGGGCATGCGGGTACTGCTCTTGGATCTGCTGCCAGTAGCCTGGCTCTTGCAGGTGGCCTAGGATCACCACCGGCCTTCCCGTCCTCTCGGCTAGGGCAGCACAGTCTTCCAGGCCCTTTTCGGAGGCAATGCGCCCAATCCAACACAGGGATCCATTCCCTTGGGGCACAAAGTCGTAGAGGCGCAGATCCACCCCGCAGGGCAGATAGACAAAGGGATCCCGACCTGCCGCCATCTCGGCTCGGGCAAAGGCAAAGGTCTGGGCTTGCGCCCGCGAATGCACCGCCAGCCGACCAGGGTAGCGATGGGCAATGTGCTCTAGAGCCTGATCGACGGCATCGCTGAGGGATCCCATGCTAACAATGTGGGCCACCGGGGTGCGGAAAAAATCCGTCAAATAAAACGAGAGCCAATCGTAGCTCCAGTTCACGATTAGATCGAACTGATCTTGCAGGTGGGCAGCCCGCTGCCACAGGTTGGCCAGCAGAGAGGGGGTGTGGATCAGAACCGGCTGATCGCGGCGCTGGGTTTGCGCATAGGCCGGGGGAAGGCCCGCCACCGGCTCGATCACCTCCTCCGGCAACTCCGCTATTCGGGATCCCACAGGGGCCAACACCCGCACTTGGGATCCCATCTGGAGTAAGACACGCGTCAGGTTGGCAAGATTGAGCTCCACACCACCACCGGCCCCGGATCCCAGAGGTCCAACAGGGGTGGAGAGGAACAGATAGCGGTAGGGACGAGCCATAGGGAGAGCCTCGGTAGCTCAGCCCATTGTCTTCTCAATCCGGATACCCGACTCCTTTTGCCTGGCCTCAAAGCCCACAGCCTGCCCAGAACTTTATGAGGCTTTGGCTACAAAAATTTCTCCCTTCTCCACCTTGACCTTGTAGATGGCCAGGTCTGCCTTGGCCGGGCCACGGGTACGGCTGCCATCGGCAGCAAAAGCCGAGCCATGACAGGGGCAGACAAAGTTCTCCCCCCGCCAGTTCACATCACACCCCGCATGGGGACAGGCGGCATCCAAAGCCAGCAGAGAATCTTCTTTTTGCGGATCCCCGACCAGCCAGAGGGTGGCGGTGTTTTTCCCAAAGGCGTTTTCCACCTTGAAGGGGCCATCTTTGAGATCGGCCAGAGTGGCAACTTTCACAAACTCCGGCTCAGAAGCCTTAGAGCCAGAAGCAGTTCCCTGGGCCAGGGCAAAACGGCGCCGGGTAAACCCAGGTAACCAACCCACCAACGAGCCAAAACCGAGAGCCAGCCAGCGAAGAAAACCACGACGATTGTTGTACATGGCTATGTGTCCTTGGAGGTGTGCGAAATGTAGGTCATGAGCCAGCAAAAGACCGGCCCCTTCAGAAGGGATCCCCGTACAAATGCTGCCCTTAACATTTTGTTACACCGGAACAGTTTCGGCCAGGGCCAAGCCGCACTTTTTCCGGCTAGAGTACGCAGCAGCAGGCATCTTGGTTGCTTCATTGATTTGGCCGATGGGATGGGATCCCTTTCGGCTGTTGTACGCCTGAAGCCTAGGGTCGGGAGGTAAACAGCTCAGCAACCGTGCAGACAAAGCCGGGCAACAGGGGAGAAGACAACGCATCCTGAGCCAACAGCGTTTCTACCAAGACCAACTGGGCCTGTTGTCTGCGATACACCTCTACTCTCTGAGCCAGCCGATCGACGATCCAGTACTCTTGCACCCCATGCACAGAGTAGAGTTTCCGTTTTGCCAAGCGGTCTCGATCCTCATGAACTTTTCCAGGTGATAGGACTTCAACCACCAGCTCAGGGGCACCCCGAAAATGTCCTGCTTCATCTTGAATCTGGGACAGCCGCTCATAACTAACCCAAACAACATCGGGAGATACACTGTCCGAGTCAGAAAAAATGAGACCTGGCATAATGGAAGGCTCACCCAGCCCGGTCTCGAGCGACCATTGATCCAGCAGGGAGAAAATCCGCCCGGCCAGGTGCTGATGCTTGTGGTGAGGAGAACGAGTCACTACAAGTTCTCCATCGATGATCTCGTAGCGGATCCATTCATTCTCTGGCAGAGCCTCGATGTCTCGAGTAGTCCAGCGTACTTCTGTGGCAGTCATTGGCTATCCCTATAGCAATGGATGGTGCTATGCCCAGGGCACCCTGCGGCTATACCTACGGCACTGGGCCGACACCTGCAGCGCTGTCGCAACGGCGGGAACCACACTTGGCGTAGCCAAATCTTAGCCCAGGATCCCGTTCACAGAAGCGAGACGGAGTCCTTCCTCTCTAACCACGACGGCTCAATGGATAGAGGTTCTCTAGAGCTGGACTATTGGCTGCGCTATCGTGTGGGGCTAGTTGGGATAGATGCGCAAGCGGCGGTTGGGCTCTTCGCCAAAGCTTTGGGCCCGCAGGTGGTAATGTTCCACCAACTGGTGTTGGAGCTTGCGGATCAGAGGCGAACGGGGCAAAAGTTCCACCGGCTGAGACTTGGGAATGACAATTTGCTCCACCGCCAGGCGGGCTTCTTCCAGAGCTTCGGTTTCATCGCCTGAGCTGGCGCGAATGAACAGCTCCAGGTCGGAATCGGATCCCTCTTCGCTTTCAATGTTGAGAATATGGCGCAGGGCGCGAGCCAGGGCAATCAGAGTATTGGCCTTGACGGTGTGAATCGGGATCTGGCGGGAGTGGGCCATCTGCTGGATCTTGGAACGGCTGCGCACCTGGGATCGCAAGGCCAAGACAATGTTTGCCTCGTCTAGATCTTTGGTGACATCCGCCGACAGTTTCAGGGTTTGGATCACCTGCTCCAGGTAGAAGCGGCTCACTCCGTAGGGGTAGATCATCAGCGGCCCATCCGGATTCTGCTGCCGTCCTGTCGGGGCTAGGGCGGATCCCTCCCAGTCCAAATCTTCTTCTTCGTCAGAGCCGGATTCTACTCTGGATTCGGCCACCACCTGAGCGGCAGGACGGGATCCCGCTGGCGTTAGCGGGACGGAGTCCTCTCGCCTCTCCAGGAGCAAACCCGATTCTCCTTGCTGCTGCGAGCGACTTTCAAGCGGCTCTGAAGGCAGAGCTTCCATCCGTCCAGAGCGTTGCCATCCTCCCCGCTCCCGTGCTGCGGAGATTGTGCTGCCGGCAGGGGGCCATTGGGGGCCAGATAGAGCCGGGCGCCCGTTTGCGCCAGCGGTGCTCCGCACTATCACCACCTGGCCGTGTTCGTCTAAACTGCGGGTTTGGGTCAGCGGCTCGCGGTTGCGCAAGAGACGATCCACAGTGGCGGCCACATCTTCGTGGATGACCCAGCGGGATCGCTCCAGCATCTCTATGGCAATCTCAAACGTAGGGGGAGCTTTGCGCTCCAACACACTCTTTTGAGAGCCGCGCCGCCGCGCCTCTTCATCTCCCAGGGTGACCGATTGGATCCCGCCCACCAAGTCTGAGAGGGTGGGATTTTTGATCAGGTTGTCGATGCGGTTGCCATGGGCGGTGGCCACCAGTTGTACCCCCCGCTCGGCAATGGTACGAGAGGCCAAAGCTTCCAGTTCAGTGCCGATCTCGTCGATAACTACCACTTCGGGCATGTGGTTTTCCACTGCCTCGATCATCACCTTGTGCTGCAGCTCTGGGCTGGCCACCTGCATCCGTCTGGCCCGACCAATACCCGGATGGGGCACGTCTCCATCGCCTGCGATCTCGTTGGAAGTGTCGATAATGACCACTCGTTTGCCCAGCTCATCGGCCAGCACACGGGCAATCTCCCGCAGGGCCGTGGTTTTGCCCACCCCCGGTCGGCCCAGCAACAGCATAGAGCGCCCCTGTTCCACCAGGTCGCGGATCATGCTGATCACGCCGATAACGCAGCGACCCACCCGACAGGTAAGGCCGATGATCGTGCCTTGGCGGTTTCGGATGGCACTGATCCGGTGCAGGGTAGAGGCAATGCCTGCGCGGTTGTCACTGCTGAACTCTCCAACCCGGCTGATCACCTGATCCAAGTCGGCCCGGGTGATCACGTCTTCTGAAAGGTAATCGGCAAAGCCGGGGAAGCGGGCTTCGGGGCGGCGACCCAAATCCAGCACCACCTCCACCAACCGATCCAAGTGGGGATGCTGTTCTAGGCGCTCACGAATCGGAGCAGGCAGGATATCCAAAAGCTTACTCAGGTCGTCGCTGTATTGAACCTGGCCGGGAAAGCCGGTACGTTCACGTAAGCGGTGCGGAGCACTTTCCGGATCCATCGACGGACTTGGGGTTGAGGGCTGTACGGGGAAACTCATGGCTGAGCAACGTCGTTAAACGCAGGAAAAACAGGTTTGCCTAAAAGCAACGGATCGCCGCTTTACTTGCTGCACCAACTGCTTGGCCAACGGGATCCCTGCCGCCAATCCGGGATTCCATCCTGACTCCGATGAGCTGTGGGCTGGCCCTTCCAGATAGGCTGACACCAACTGTCGCGCGTAGCTGCCGAAGGCTACCCCCGCCACCGGCCACCGGGGATCCAACAGCGGCACCGTTTGGGCGTTGGTTCCTCCTGCCAATTGCACATAGCCTGGCAGACCCATATTCAGTACCTTCTCGGCCAACTTTAGGGCAGCTTTGCCGGTGCCAGCTCCAATATCCCCACTCATAGGCCGGCCATCCACCTGCCAGATCAACACCTCCGGCAAGGGATCCATGAGGGCCAGCAGATCCCTCAAATAAGCCTCTAGGCCCGGACCATCGTTAAAGCTAATCGAGATGGCCTGGAGCTGAGGTAGCCAGGGCTTCAGGGATCCCCACAATTCCTCGAATGGCCTCTGGCGACCGATGCAGGTGTGAATCTCCACCGCTTGAATGCCCAGCTCGACCAAAGGCGGCAAAACTTCTGACAAAGCGACCTGGTAGCCGAAGGTGGCAATGCGCCGGTGGGGGCAAACCGGCTCACAGCGCCCACAGCCGTAGCACAGCTCTGTCTGGATGTGGACTTGAGCAGGAAGGGCTGCCTGGGTCAAAGCATGAGGGGGACAAACTGCCAGACAAGGCTGAGGACAGTCGGCAGGACAAACAGGAGCCGTCAGCACCGCCTTGCGGAAATGCACGTCTTCACCGTCATTGACGCTGACCATCAACCAAGGGGATCCCGCCTGGGGATCTTCGGCTTGTGCCCGTTGGATCCCTTGTTGAGCGGCCCGCACTATGGCCGGATCGGCAGCGACATCAATGCAATCTGCCCCGGCCAGCGTGTAAAGGAAAGCCAGCTCCCGAACCGAGGGCAAGTGGTGGAAACTTGCACCGCAGATCAACTTAAACCAGGTACCCTGTTGCAGCGAGGCGGTTGGCAAGGTCACAGGCACAAGAAGCCGCTAGCAGGATGGGAATCTGAGCCGCAGGCCATCTATTTGAGATGGTAGCAAAGAAATTTCGAGGATCCTGAAGAGAGGTTCAGGCGCTCTGCAGAGGTTGCCAACGAATTGACCGTTCTCGGCCCAGTTCCACCACAAACTTCACTCCCTTGTCTTCCCGACTCAGCTTCACCAGGTAGGAGAGTTCCTGTTGGCTGAACACATGCCCTTCGTAAAACCAGAACACCAACCCCTTAGCTTTTGGGGGCAAGGTGGCCCGATACTGCTCGATCAACGCCGGGAAAAAATAGGTGCGCCGCTCCGACTTGCCCAATGTGGCAGGCCGTACCCCATGAATGCACGTCAAATAGCTGGCCAGATCCCCGATTCCCTTGCTGGAGAGGGTGACCACCTCATACCCAGCTCCGCGCAGCCGCCGCAGGTAGTGCCCTTCGGACCCCCCTTCTGGGGTTACATAGATGGCCAAAGCTCCAGCTTGCTCCAGTTGCTGTACAAACTTTGCACCTGAGCCGACCAGCAGCATAGGAAAAACTCCATGACTCGTCTAGGGTTGGACAAGCAGCCCACGTGAGCTCATTGTAGCGGGAGCGGGCCCGAAGCCGGGGATAGAAGCTGTCGATAGAACCCATAGAAAACCCATAGAAGAATACTTGCCTACTTCCCTGTTTTGCAGGAGGGAACGTAAAGAAGAGTTAAGATATAGATGACCTACTCGCAAGTCTCAACCCAGCGGTGGCGGACGAAGACGGATGGATCCCTCTGAGCAGGGATCGCCTCCCTGTCACTCACACAGCGACGACAGATGAACCTCACGATGCGACGACGCGAGCTATTGACCTCGGCAGTGGCCGGGTTCGTCACAGCACCCCTCAGCTTGGCAGGAGAGCAAAGAGCAATGGCCCAACAGACTTATCCCTTCACCAAAACCGACGCCGAGTGGCGGCAACTGCTCACCGAAGAGCAATACTATGTGCTGCGCCAAGAGGGCACTGAGCCCCCCTTCCGCAACGCTTACTACGACAACAAAGCTGCGGGCATCTACGTCTGTGCCGGCTGTGGGCAGGAGCTGTTTTCCTCAGCGGCCAAGTACGACAGTGGCACCGGTTGGCCCAGCTTTTGGGAGCCGATTGCTCCCCATGTGATCGGTACCAAGACGGACTGGAAATTGTTTGTGCCCCGCACAGAAGTCCACTGCTCCAACTGCGGCGGGCACTTGGGGCACGTGTTTCGGGATGGCCCCCCACCCACGGGTTTGCGCTACTGCATCAATTCTGCTGCCCTCAAGTTCATCCCAGCCACCGCCTAGAAATCCTCTTGGCTTCGATCAGAATTGAGCCGCCTGTTTGGGTGAGCCCATGTCAGACTATACCTTCTTGGATGCTGCTTCGATTTTGCTGCGGGAGGGCCTAGAGGCTCTCTTGGTGTTGGTGGCGCTGCTGGCCCTTTTGAGCAAGAGCGGGCAATCGGCTCAGAAGCGCTGGGTGTGGCTAGGGGGATCCGCAGGCTTGCTGGCAGCGGTGATGCTCGGCCTGCTGGTGAAGCTGTTTTTCCAGCAGATGCTCACCCACACGCGGCAAGAGGTGCTGGAAGGGATCACCGGGCTGGCGGCAGCAGGTTTGTTGTTTTCGGTCAGCCTTTGGTTGCACCGCCGGGCTGCAGTGGTTTCTTGGCAAACCTTTGTGCAGGAACAGGCGCAGGCGGCACTGGCCACCGGTCAAGTGTTTTCCTTGGCTTTTCTGGCATTTATGGCGGTGTTTCGCGAGGGGGCGGAAACGGTGCTGTTTTATGTGGGGTTGGCCTCTTCCCTCTCGGCAAAAGATTTTTGGGCGGGGATCGGCCTGGGATCCCTGGTGTTGGTGGCACTGGCGATCTTGCTGCTGCAGGTGGGGCTGAAATTGCCGCTGGGAGTTTTTTTCCGGGGCCTGAGTCTGCTGGTTTTCTATTTGGGCTTTAAGTTTTTGGGCAGTGGCCTGCACGCTCTGCAGGTGGCGGACTGGCTGCCCATCACTCCTCTTGTTGGGATCCCAAAGCTGCGCTGGCTGGGCATATATCCCACTTGGCAGACGCTGCTCCCCCAACTGGTGCTGCTGGGAATAGCTTTCGCCTTGTGGGTGAGGCAATGGCTGCGGGCTGATTCTGCTCAGAGGCTTTCTTCGTGAAAAACGCTCTCCACCGGCACTGGGGATCCCATAAGCCATAAGTTTGATGAATCCCTGTCCTGGTTTTGATGGATGGCAATGATGCAGGTCACAATTTCATAGTCGTTTCAGGTTGGGACAAGGCGACCGAGGTACTGGGAAAAGCCTTCTGGCCCTGTGCATCTAACGTTTTAAGTGCGGGTGCAGTGTCCTGGTTTGAATCAAAATGACCCTAAAAAGAAAGCGCTCTGTACGTCGCGCCTGAAACCGCACCCAGTCAAGCCTTCCAGTCCAAGAAAGCAAAGCCTACCGGCAGGGATCCGGCAGGCCGCTGGATTTTGTCGGAGATCCCCAGTAGGAAACCCTGTCGATCGCTACGGAATCGACAGAGAGCATCCACTCTGTGGGGTTCCCGAGAATCAGGTATCGTAGACCCGGCATTCAACAGCATCTGGGTTTTCGGCGCAGTGCTGCTCTAGGCTGCTGGGAGTCCTCGGCTGGTGGCTGCGAGCTGCCAGCACTTCTTCAACTGCGTCCCAGGCCGCACGGCAGTGGGGATCCCCTTCGCCGTACTCAGAGCAGACGTTGCGAGCATTTTCCAGCTCTTTGGCGATCACTTCAGACAGTCCCATGTTCTCAAGCTCCTTTAGACTAGATGGGGCCGGTGGCCCGCTGATATAACCGGTTGACGCAGAACCTGTAGGGATTCGGTGTAACCGAGGATCAACAGGTAAAAACCAGCCGATCCAGATGAGGAATGAGTCCAGGATAATGACCTTGTGCCAACCGAATTGATCAACCGGATACATTACCTATTCTAAACAGGGACACCCGGGGGGTGCAGCTACGCTTTCGCGATCTCTTTGGGATCAGGATGCGCAGGGATCCCTCAGGCTCCAAACAGTTGTTCAATCCGTTGCCGCACCTGCTCTGGGGATCCCTGTTGACGCACTTGGCCTTCCGAGAGAAAAATCGCCCCGTCTGCCCACTCCAGTTCCGCCAGCCGATGGGTTACCCAGAGGGCGGTGATGCCTTCTTGATCCACCAGTTGCCGGATGCACCGCAGCAAATCCGCCTGGCTGTCGGGATCCAACAGGGCTGTCGGCTCGTCCAAAAGCAGCACCTCGCTGCGCCGGGCCAAAGCCCCTGCCACTGCCACTCGTTGCTTCTGTCCGCCGCTGAGGCCGTGGATGGGCCGACGGATCAGGTGCTTTAATCCGACTTGCTCCAAGGCTGTTTCCACCCGCTGGTGAATTTCCGCCAAGGTCAGAGCCTCTGCTCCCAAGCCAAAGGCCACATCGGCTCCCACCGTGGGCATGAACAGTTGGTGATCCGGGTTTTGAAACACATAGCCCAGCCGACCGCGAATCTCCAGGTGGCCCGAAAGGGGCTGGGGATGGGTCAGGGATCCGGACAACAGTTGCAACAAAGTGGACTTGCCGCTGCCATTGGGCCCCAACAGCATCCACAACTGGCCCTTGGGAATGACAAAACTGCACGCCTGCAAAACCGGCGGACGTTCCGGCCAAGCAAAGGTCAGGCTCTCCACCCGAATGGCCACCTCAGACATGGGGATCCCTTAGCGGCAGAGAGAAAAGGGCTGTCCTCAGCTTTGCAACTGGGCCAAAAAACCGGGACGGGTTCCCATGGGGCTGGCGCTGCCCGACTTAGAAGTCATTTGCACGCCACACAACTCACCGGTGAGCAGAAACACCTTTTTGCCGGTGCGGTCACAGGTCAGCTCCAAACTCTGAGGGGATCCGCTCCGCAAAGCATTGACGATGCTTTGGTAGGCCCGGTTGGCCGCTTCTTCCTCTTTTTGATGGACAACAATAGGGGCAGGGTTTCCTTTCAGGAGCAGTTCCAGAGTGTACATGGCTGACCGTTGTGTAGTGGGCCGTGGACAGAAGAGAGGCACCAAGAGGGCCCCGTTCGTGACAGCAGGACGGAGTCCTTTTCCAGTATCGCAGGTTGGGCCAGGATACCGGGATAGGAGAATTTCTCTCGCCAGACTAGGCCAGGCCCGTGCCGAGAAAAGGCAGCAGGCTGATCAGCAACAGGCCCAAAGTAGCTAGGGATCCCGCCAAAAAGGAGAGGGAGCGCCCAATGGGAATATCGGCAATGTAGAAAAAGTTGTAGAGCAGCCGCGCCAGCAGAAACACCCCACACAGCACGGCTACCCCTTCGTCTCCGCTGAGGCCAAAATACCAGGGATCCGAGTGAGGGCCGGTGATGTAGGCGATCAACGCTGCTGCCGCAAACATCCCAAAGGTCTCAAACCCGTTGGCGTGGGCCCAGGTGGCCCGTTGCCCGTAGGGAGGTAGCCTATCAAACATAGCCCGAGGAGCATGCAGGTCGTAGCCAACGCGGGCACGGGCATAGCCCACCACCCCCATGGGCAGATAGACCAAGAGCATGGCTGCCGCAATAGAGAACAGGGGGATAGCTGCGAGAGGAAGGCTTGGCAACATAAGGCAAAAGGACGGTGCAAGATAACAGGGGAGAGGAAGGAGCCCAGCTCGGGCAGGAGCTATTGCCGGGAAAACCAACACCAGAACCATTATTTACCGGGCTGGCCAGCCGGGCAGAAGCCTGATTTGGTGATTGATGCTTGGGTCAGGAGATCTTGCGGATTTGCCGGCGGCGCTCCTCATATTCAGCGCGGGTGATCAAGCCCTGTTTCAACAGGCTTTCCAACTGCTGTTCGGGATCCCGAGCTTCTCGGCCTTCCACACTGGTCCACTCCAGCTCGATCAACCCTCGATTGAATCGAAAATCGAAATCGGCATTGCTCATGGTCAGGATCCACAGCCCTTCCAGCAAACAAAGGGCGCGTACCCCGTAGCTGAGAATCTGCAGCGGGATGGAAGGAACGAACACCATCAGCCCCGCCACCAAGTAGCCCCAGCCCCAGCGTTGGTGCCCCATATAGAAGCGCTGCAACCCTGGGATCAGCACCCCCAGCATCGCCAGCCAACCGGCCACCTCTCGGATTAACCGCCGACGATCCTGTGGGGGCGTATCAGGATCCCTGCTCTCAGTCATGGCTTGCACCCGTTAGATGTGCCAATGAACTACCCCACCGCATAGGCGGATGGGGTTTCCCCATCCCCTTGACGGCAGGATTTTAGTCTCTTCCTCTGCCCCAGGTGCTTCATAGACCCGCA
>NZ_JANSIH010000192.1:0-778 GCF_047462075.1 Synechococcus sp. R55.2 | reverse complement strand
GCCAGGCGGAGAGTTCCTCCTCCAGGCGCTGAGCTACCCTGGAGACCGCGTCCTTACCGATGCGCACCCGGGACAGGCCCTCCGTGATAGCCGCTACCTTGCGGGTGGAGACCCCTTGCAGGTACATCTCCAGCACCGCCTCTTCTACCTCTCCGGTCATCCGCTTGTACCGCTCAAAGACCTCGGTCAGGAAAGTCCCCTCCCGGTCCCGGGGTACCCGGAGCTGGGCGATCCTGCCCGCCGGCGTGATGAGGTCCCGGGTGTAGTAGCCGTTCCGCTCCCCGCGGCGGCTTGGGGTGCGCTCACGGTAACCCGCAGCCAGGAGCTCGGTCATCTCTTCTTCCAACACCTGCTCGTTCGCGTAAGCGGTGCGGAGCACTATGACGGCCTTGACCCCTTCCCGGATGCGCCGGCTGATCTCCTCCTTGGTCAACCTCTTGAGCTCCTCTCGGTCCATTCCGCCCTCCATGCTTAACCCACAAAATACGCGACACTACCGCCACAGATCACCGGAGTGCGGCAATGGCTACTCAACTGGATGTGGAAGACATTCGAGGGATCCGATCGGTTGCTGAGGTGGCTGGTCTCTTTGCATCTCTGGGGTACGCTCTGGTGGGGCAACCGTTGGATATAGCAGCGCTGGAGCTACCCGCTGATTTTGACAGACCTCGGGCTGCATATTTCCTGGCGGAATATCGACAGCGGTAATTCCGTCAGGTGGTGCTGCTGCTTCAGATTGAGGTAAACCCCACCACTACCAGAGTCTTATACACATCTC
>NZ_JANSIH010000191.1:0-780 GCF_047462075.1 Synechococcus sp. R55.2 | reverse complement strand
AACGCCTCCTTCTGGGGCGGGCGATGAAGTCTCTGGGCGACTGAGGAGGCTGGGCCCGCTAGCTAGCCCACAAGCAGCCAGAATTCCAAGGAGAAAAGTTGCCATTAACCAAAACAGCCGCTTGCGGGGGCTCATCGAAGGATCCCTCTTCCGCCTTCCTGGCTAGTTACGAAACACTCCGCCAGTGTACCATCCTCAGGCTTTTCTGGATTTGCCTCAGTCTTTTGCTTGCTGTGCAGTACGATAGGGTGCGTGCTAAGAGTGTTGGGATACCCAAAAACAGGAAGACTGCCATGGCAGAGAAAGTTGTGTCCAACCCCGTACAGGCGCAGTTTGACGAGTTTCCCTACCCGAATGTGCCGATTGAGCAGACGGTTACCGACAACCTTGCCTTGTTTGCCAACAGCCTTACGACGGCCAGGTACCTGCGGGATCGCAAGGTGGTATTGCCGGAAGGCAAGGTGATGCTCAATGCCGGCTGTGGCTCCGGTTGGGAAACTTTGGTTTTGGCAACGGCCAACCCCGGCGCTCGCTATGTGGGTGTGGATATTTCGCCGGAGTCCATCAAGATGGCAGAGCAGCGCTTTAAGTTCCATAAGATTGAAAACGCCCGCTTTCATGTTATGGACATTACCGACATGACGGCGCTGGGGGAGGAGTTTGATTTTATTGCCTGCAACGACGTTCTCTACCTACTGGACGACCCGGTTGCCGGTTTGAAAGGCATGCGGCAGGTGCTCAAGCCCGATGGGATCATCCGCACCAATGTTCATAGCCTTT
>NZ_JANSIH010000190.1:0-780 GCF_047462075.1 Synechococcus sp. R55.2 | reverse complement strand
TCCAACCGCCCAGCCGGTGCCCCTGCTGGTAAAACAACGACAGCCCAAACAGAGCCGATCCCAACCCACCCAAACTGCTGAGGCTGGCAAAGAAAAAATTGGCGCGGTACTCCATTTCCGCCGCAATTGAGGTGCTCCAGAACAGCCACAACACCCGCAGATAGCGCGTCATCTTAGGAATCGGTCTTCCACTTACGGTAGCAGCGAGCAGTAATGAAGTAGGGGTGAAATATCTCTAAAAAGTGGCTTTGTAAAACCCGGAAAAACTCCTCAATCCTTTGCGGATCGTCCAGATGAAAAGGAAACTCGCCGTTAAACCCCTTGAAGAAATACCAGTTGATCAACAGCCTACCTTGCGGCTGTAGCCAACCATAAAACTGCCGCAACTGCTCTGCCGGACTTGGCAAATGCTCTATCACATCAAAGCAGAGGATTGTATCCAACTGCATCCCTTCTGGGAAGGTTTCTGGACAGTGGATCCGCTCTTTTAGGCCCAACTTCTCGGCCCGCAGCCGCACCAGTTGTCGATGCACAGGGTTGATGTCCCAAAAGATGACCCGCTCCACCGCCCCACAAAGGGCTGCCCCAATCGCATGGGTGCCAATGCCGCCGCCAAAATCCAGCACCAGCCCGCGGGCATGATCCGCAACCAGGCGTAAGGTATCGCCGATGTAGTCGGTGCTGCTCAGGTGCCAAGCAGCCAAGTCCAGCAAATAGGCGGATCCCACCTGATCCCGATAAAACGCATCTGCCCGATCCCAGCCAAAGTCTCGCCGGCCC
>NZ_JANSIH010000189.1:0-6135 GCF_047462075.1 Synechococcus sp. R55.2 | reverse complement strand
TTTGTCCAAGACCACCGTGCGCAAGTGGTGGGCCAATTCCAGGCTGTCGGCACTTTTCACCAGGATCCCCAATTCTGCCCCTCGTCCCGTGGCCACCAGGATCGAGGTGGGGGTCGCCAACCCCAGCGCGCAAGGGCAGGCGATGATCAGCACCCCAATTGTGTTCACCAAGGCCAGTGTCGGGTTATCGGCCAGCACCCACCAGAGCACAAAAGTTAGAACTGCCACCCCAATCACCGCCGGCACAAACCAGGAGGTGACCCGATCCGCCAACTGTTGAATCGGAGCTTTGGATCCCTGGGCTTCCTGCACCAGGCGCACGATCTGGGCCAGAACCGTGTCTTTGCCCACCCGCCGCGCCTCCATCACAAAGCTGCCCGTCTGATTCAGCGTTGCCCCAATCACCTCATCCCCCGCCGACTTGAGTACAGGCAGGCTCTCGCCGGTCACCATGGACTCGTCGAGGGTGGAGGATCCCTCTAGAATGACCCCATCCACCGGCACCTTCTCTCCGGGGCGCACTCGGATCCGATCCCCCACCTGCACTTCCCGAATCGGAATATCCTGCTCCACCCCATGGCGAATTACCCTTGCCGTTTTCGGTTGCAGCCCGATCAGCTTGCGAATGGCTTCGGAGGTTTGCCCCTTAGCCCGTTGCTCCATCCACTTGCCCACCAGAATCAGGGTGGTGACCACCGCCGACACCTCATAATAGACATCCGGGTGCAGTCCTTGCCGGTGAAAATAGTCGGGGAAAACCGTTGGGAAAACAGAATAGAAAAAAGCCGCGCTCGTCCCCAAGGCCACCAGCGTGTTCATATCCGCTGAACGCCGTTGCCAAGCAGCCCAGGCTCCCCGGTAAAAATGCCTGCCCACCCAAAACTGCACCGGAGCCGTCAGCAGCAACTGCAACCCAGGATTGTGCAGCCACATGGGAAAGCCCGGGATTTCCATTCCCAGCATCATCGGCAGGGATCCGATCACCAGCACCGTGCTGATGCCCACCCCCATCGCCACCTTCAGCTTCAATTCCCGTTCTGCGGCCCGTTGGGCGATCCGCTCTGGGTCTGTCGGATCGTCCAGTTGCCAATCCTCCTGGATAAGGCGCGCCCGATACCCCGCCCGCTCCACCGCCCGAATCAGCGCCTGCGGATCCACCAGCCTGGGATCCCCTTTGACGGTGGCCTGCTCGCTGGCAAAATTCACTGATCCGTGGGACACCCCCTGCACCTGAGCGAGGGCCTGTTCGATGCTGCGGGCGCAGGAGGCACAGCTCATCCCTTGCAGGGCCAACTGCCAAGTGCCCTCAGGAGAAGGCGCAGAGGCCGATAGTGCACCCGATGACCCTTTATGGGCAGACATGGCAACACCTTGTTGATGAAACGACAGCTACTCTCCACCCTGGGCAGGGCGAAGGCAGCCATCTGTACAGAAATTCAAAACAGACGCCCGACCGTTCCCGGCCCAAAATTGACTAGGCCGGGGGATATCCCACCTGGGTGAGGGCCTGCCGCAAATCGCTCACAGACCGCCCAGAAGTAATCCGCACCTGTTTGGTTTTGGGATCCCCTTCCACCTGGGCCTGGGGATCCAGTTGCCGCACCGCTTGCGCAATGGTGTCCACGCAAGCCGCACAGGCCAGCTTGGGCACTGTCAAAACAACCTGCATCTTGGGAAACCTCCCCAACCCAATGCCACTGAAAGGATGCTAAACCTTACAGTGGACTGGAAGGTCAAGGGGGAGTCTGAGGCTCGTCCATATTCCAGCGGTAGTCCACCTGATAGCCCCGCTGTCGCCAGTCTTCTTCCAGTTGCACCTGTTGGGTGAGGGCTTTGCGCAGAGAGTTGATCAGCTCTTGTGTGCGGGCTCGGTTGCCGAAATCCTGTTCTTCCACTGCCGGAAAGGTTTGCCGCTCCAATACCCGCAGCAGAAATTCGTAGTGGATGTGAGCCGGCACAGGAATACGTTTCATCGGTCTGAGCAATCCTTAGAGATCCATTGTTCTTAACAGAGATCCATATGATGGAGGGTTCTCATTCACTGAGATGACAACAGGTGGCGCACAGCTTGGCCGGGATCCGGCTGTCTCACCAGAGCTTCCCCCACGAGCACAGAGCGCACCCCCCAGGCCCGCAACTGCTGCAAATCGGCAGGGGTATGGATGCCGGACTCGCTGACAATGGGCAGCTCGCCGAGGAGATCCGAGTGGGCGGCCAACAGGTCGCGCGTTGTGTTTAAGTCCACCGCAAAGGTTCTCAGATCGCGATTGTTGATGCCAATGAGCACCTGCCCTCTGGACTCTTGCAGTTGGGGCAAACGCAGCACCCGCTGCAACTCTTGGGAGGTGTGCACCTCCAGCAGAGCCGCCATGCCCAATTGCCGAATCAGCTTGAGAAAGTAGCCCAAATCCGCATCGGAGAGAATGGCGGCAATCAAGAGCACTGCATCCGCCCCCAAGGCGCGGGCCCAGAGGATTTGGTAGGGGCAGAGAATGAACTCCTTGCACAGGATGGGGATCCCTGCCGCTTGACGGATCTGCCGCAGATACTCGCCACTGCCCTGAAAGAACCGCTCATCCGTCAGCACCGAGAGACAACTGGCCCCACCGGCCTCATAGCTCTGGGCAATGGCCACCGGGTCAAAGGGATCCCGGAGAACGCCGCGGCTGGGGGAGGCTTTTTTGACCTCGGCAATCAAGGAAACAGGGTGAGGAGACTGGGTAAGAGCCGCCACAAAATCCCGCACCGGCGGGGCTTGATCCAGTTGCCGTTGCAATTGCTTCAGGGGAAGCTGCTCCCGTTGGCGCTCCACCTCCTGTTCTTTGTGCCAGACGATCTCTTCCAAAATGTGGCGCGGCTTGGCTTCCGGCGCTGTTGTCTGGTACACCTGAGAGGCTACGACCACCGGCGGGGCAGGAGAACGCCGACGAACAGAAAGCGGCTCACCTTGCAGCTCCATACAACCCCCGAACACAACTCTACACCACACCCTAGACTACCTTAGTGCTCCGCCACCGGTTTGAATAGCTACCCCGGACATCCCCAAAACTCATCTGGCGAAGGTGCTTTTTTTAGCCTATGGTTGAGTCTAGAGCGGTAAGGTATAGAGTCTGATGCCATCTTTTGCGCCTTGGGGAGCCCTACTCCGGCAGCCGTTCATTGTTCCCCAGCCAGGGGCGAGGGCTCGGTGGGGTTAGGGTTTGGGATTGGCGTTGTCCATGCTGTTTTGAAGGAGTTCAGGCGTGCTGTACCTGGCAGAGCTATCCAAGCCGATTGGGTTTGCTAAGTCGTCTCTACAATTGCTGGCCAAGCAGCAGCAGGACAATACCTGGGTGGCCGTGAACGAAGAATCGATTACCCTGGAAGGCCGCATTGCCCAGGAGGCCGGGCGTTTCAAGGATGGGTCGCTGGTGCTGGCGGAAATCTCCGGCAGCCGTCAGGTCGCCCGCATCAGCGAAGCTGCTCGCCAACTGGTGACTTACCTGCAAAACTTCAGCCAACTTCAGCTCAGAGCCCGCAGCCAGGAGGAGGAGATCGAGGTTTGGAAACAGTCCCTCACCTTTCAGGCGCATGAGCTTACCCGCCGCGAGATGGAGCTAGCAGCTCAAGAAGAAGAGGTGCAGCGGCTGTACGAGCAGTACAAGAGTGTAGAGGAAGATCGCAAACTTCTGGACAGCCTCAAAGAGGAACTGGCAGCCCAGCAGGCTTACTTGGCTGAACAACAGCGCCTGATCGGAGAGCAGCGGGAAGCTCTGAATCGGCAGCGGCAAGAGTTGGAAGCCCAGTTGCAAGAAGCTCGCTCCAGCCGCTTGGGGGAGGCAGAAGCAGCGCAGCTACAGGCTTTGGTGCAGCAGCTCCAGGAGACTCTACATCCGGCTGGGGATCCCTTGGCGCTTCTGCAGAGCTTGAAAAGCCACATTCAGCAGCAGCAGGAGCACTTGAATCAACAGATTGCCCAACTGGAAGCAGAACGTCAGCAGGCCCAGATCCGGCAAGACGAGCTGGATCGGGACTACCGCGCTTGGCAAGAACGCCGCGCCGCTTGGTGGGGATCCCGACAATCCCTGGAGCACAGCCAAGCAGAATGGCAAACTCGGCAGGGATCCCTGCGAGCCTATCAAGAACAACTGCAACAGATCACCCGCCACCTGCATTTGCAGGAAACTCTCCAGCAACAGACGTATCGCCTGGTTCAAGAGTACGACTTCATCATCGCCCATCACGACGGCAGGGCAGGATCCGCGGATCCTCCCATCTCGGTCGAGGAGCTGGCGGCTTTGGTCAGCCAACTGCGCCGGGATTACGAGCAGCGGGCGGCCCAAGTTAGCCAGCAGCGGGCCGAGCTGGAGCAAAATCGCCAAGCCCTACGGGAGCTGCAAGAGCGTTTGGCCACTGCCTCTCCCGAAGAGCGGTTCGATATCGAAATGGATATTGACTACGCTCAGTCTGCTTGCAGCGCCCTCGAAGAAGCTCTGCTGCCTCAGGAGAAAAACCTACAGCGGGAATACGAAGAGTTGACCCGCCAAGAGGCCCGCCTCAGCCAGCTTCAAGGGCAGGCCGCTGCCGCCCCTACCTTGGTCGATATTGGCCCGATTCTGGATCAGATCGGCAGCCAAAAACAGGATCTCCTTCAAGAAAAAGGTCGCTTGCAGAGCCTCATCCAACAATTGGATTCTTCTTTACCTTCTCAACAAGAGCAGCTTGCCCGCCAACGGCAAGAGTTGGAGCAGCAGTGGCAACACCTGGAGCAAGAGGAGGGATCCCTGCGGGCGCGCGCCCAGGCCATGGCAGAAACCTGGGGTCGCCTGAATCACCTGCAGGCCACCCTCTACCCAGAGCGGGATCGGTGGGCAGCGTTGGCAGGAGAATTGGCGCAGTTGGAGACGGAGCTGGGCCAACACCAGGCCAGAAACTCCACTGCACACGCCCACGTCCAACAGGTACGCTCTCTCTTGGCTGCCCTCACGCAGGCGTGAGGAAGTCCACGTTTCCTATGCAGGGTGGGGAAGAAGCAGCGCAAACGGATCCCTTCGGGCTCGGTGCGGAACCTACGGCCTTGATTGAGGAAAACAAATCTGTTGACATACCCCCCGCTCTAGAGGGCAAGGATTCTGGTTTCTGGTTCTACGACAGCACTTACGAGGAACTGCGTAGCGGTAGGGCGGGGCTTTAGATCCAGTTTTTTGGTACAATTCGGTAGCATCCTGCAGCCATTAAGGCTCCCAATTTTCCGGCAGGGGGACTGCAGAGGTCGCTGCGCTTTCCCTGACGCTTGACTTGCAGTTGCCGAGGATATTCCAGTGTGAGGTCAGCTTGTGCGAATTGCGGTTGATGCGATGGGGGGCGACTACGCTCCCGAAGAGATCATCAAGGGCGCCTTGCTGGCCCATCGGCATCTGCGGGTCGGGATTGCGCTGGTCGGTCGTCCAGAGTCCCTCAAGCCCTTTTTGCCTCAGCCCTTGCCTGCTGGGATCACCATCGTGCCTGCCGAGGACGATGTGGGCATGGCGGAAGAGCCGTTGATGGTACGCAAAAAGCCCAAAGCCTCCATCAACGTCTCAATGCAACAGGTGCGCTCCAACCAAGCCGATGCTGTGGTGGCCGCCGGGAATACCGGAGCAGCGATGGCTGCGGCCTACCTTCATTTGGGCCGGCTGGCAGGGATCGATCGCCCGGCCATTGGTGCTCTTCTGCCCACTTTAAGAGGCAAGCCGGTGTTGCTTTTGGATGTGGGAGCCAATGTAGATTGCCGGCCCCGCTTTTTGGAGCAGTTTGCCCGTATGGGATCCCTCTACTGCCAGTGTGTACTGGGGGTCGAGCGTCCGCGGGTGGGCCTGCTCAACATCGGCGAGGAGCCCAACAAGGGAAACGATTTGGCTCTGGCCACCCACCAGCGCCTGGCCCAATTGCCAGGGATCCATTTTGCCGGCAATGCCGAGGGGCGGGATGTGCTGACCGGGGAGTTTGATGTGGTGGTGTGTGACGGCTTTGTGGGCAATGCCCTCCTCAAGTTTGCCGAAAGTGTTGGCCAGGTGATCACCCAGGTGCTGCGGGAGGAGCTGCCCCGCGGCTGGCGCGGCAAGTTGGGCTGCTGGCTGCTCCGGCCCAACCTCAAGCAGGTAAAGCGGCGCATGG
>NZ_JANSIH010000188.1:0-781 GCF_047462075.1 Synechococcus sp. R55.2 | reverse complement strand
CTAGGTTGTGTTGATCTTTCATTTGAGCCAAAAGAGAGCACTGACGAGATAGAGAAAACTCAAGAAGTTCCTGGCCAATTTGTCAAAACGAGAACATAGATGCCGGTACTGCTTTAACTTATGAAAAAAGCATTCGATTAAATGCCTCTCTTGATACAGATGCTTGTCATAATGCCGCTGCGTCTTTCTATTCCTTTTAGGCGGAATAACCGCTTGAGCTTCCCCTATCTTCTCAATCAACTTATCCGCATCATATCCTTTATCCCCAATTACTTTGGTATCCTTTCTCTGCCAGCCCTCTATCAATTCTTCCCCTTGAGTAATATCGCTCTTTTCTCCGCCAGTTATTCTCAATTCCAGCGGATTTCCCAACCCATCTACACTCACATGAATCTTGGTGCTGTATCCGCCTCGGCTTCTCCCCAAAGCTTGCTCCCCTTTTTTCCGGCAGCACAGGAGTGCGCTCGAACCATGGTTGAATCAATAATGAGATGCTCTAAATCAGGGTCGTCAATAAAATACTTGAACATCCGTTCCCACACTCCAAAACGACTCCACCGGTGGAATCTTTGATAGATGGTGTACCATTTGCCATATCCTTCTGGGAGGTAGCGCCAAGGAGCACCGGAACGGGCTATCCAAAGAACTGCTTCAATAAACTGTTTGCAGTTTGCTTCTTTCCCAATGTTAACTCTCTCTTCTGTCTGTAAAAAAGCCAATATCTTCTGCCATTTGTTTTCATCTAAAAAAACCAACTTCATCCTCTTTCCTCTATAAATTA
>NZ_JANSIH010000187.1:0-783 GCF_047462075.1 Synechococcus sp. R55.2 | reverse complement strand
AGTATTGGGTTGGGTCGGTCAAGGTTCCAGGCAGGTCCAGCAGAGCGTTAAGGCCCTCCCGATAGCGAGCTCGCCAGTGGGCAATGGCCGCTTGGGACTCGGGGATGGCTGGTAAGTGAAGCCGACCCGCAATCTGGGTGTCAAGGATCCGCTCGGCCGCATCGGAGGGCTGGGGTCTACATTGGCGGGCCGCCTGTAACACTTCCTCAGCTTCCCCATCCTTTCCTTGAGCTGCCAAAGCAAAGGCCAAAGCTAGATGGGCGTCGAAGTGGTGCGGCTTTTTCTGCAGGGCAAGGCGCGCACAGCTTTCTGCTTCTTGGAGTTGGTCAGAAAACTCGTAGACTACTACCTTTGCCAGGAGGCTCTCAACAAAGTGGGGACAAAGGGTTAGGGCTTTGTCAAAGTAATCCAGCGCCTTGGGAAAGTCATGGTTAACTGCGGCCAATCGTCCAAGCCAGTAGAGTGCTTCTACCCGCTGTGGGTTGAACTGCAGTGCCGCTTGGTAGGCGCTTGCAGCTCGCTCCCTTTCGCCACTTCCCAACAGCGCACTTCCATAGTTGACCCAAGCGTCGGCATAGGTTGGGTTAAGCTCAATTGCCCGCAAGGCAACCGCTTGCGCTTCAGGCCATTTGCCAATCTCTTGCAACAGAGCTGAAAAATTGCTGTATATCTCGGCATCCTCGGGATAAGCCAGCAGTGCCTGCCGGAAGAGAGCTTCACTTTCCTCATAGCGCTCTTGGTCATGAAGAAATAGGGCCAGGGCAAGCAGGGTCTCGCGCTGAT